>QIJH01000058.1 GCA_003232725.1 Chromatiaceae bacterium
TATCGGTGCATTCAAGCAGATTGGTGGAGGTCGTAGTACCAGATATGAGATTTCGTTAGGGAATTAGAGAACTACATTGTTTTTTGAAAAACGTTGAGAGATTTTAAGAAATAATTAGCAAGAGGTAATGCCAGGAATCAACTTCCTTCATACTGACTGTCAGATAAGCCATCCATGATGCCTTGCTTTTCGATCTGGCGGACAATTTTGGGATCATCCGTCCACTCTCGTTCTGCTTTCAGTCTCTGGCTTTCTGTTCTGGCATTTCCCAGAGACAATCAGGGCAATTCTACGCATATCGTGCAGCTTAAACAAACTCGGAACAAATAAACTCAAGATTAGTGTTTCTGCGCCGATAGGTCGCCACTTTATTCATTCACAAATCAATAAATTCAAAGAGTTAACAGTTCTTAAGATCGGTCACACCAATATTTTTGTGTTTAATTCGATACTTTTTGCTAAAATCACGCCGTATTGCAAGACTCTGGGGATTGGGTGTACCGATGGATATCACAATTGACTGTCAACGTCAGGGAATTGAGCGCAGATCACACGGATTACGTACCTTTCTGTATAGCTTTAGCAAAAGCCGCCGTCATCAAGCACGCCGCGAAATCTGCCTCAATACCTCGCACTACGCTGACAACAATCATGCACCAGTACTGTTTGCATTGACTATTGCCATTATGGGGCTCTCCTGTACCGATGCCTTTTTCACCCTGATGCTGATACAACAAGGCGCACAGGAAATAAACCCGGTGATGAATCGCCTGCTTGAAATCAATGTGCAGTTATTTGTATCAGTAAAACTGGCCATCACAGCGGCCTGTCTTATCTTTATAATAGCGCACCGGAATTTCTGGTTGTTTAAGCGCATCGTACGGACGCACCATATTCTGCCCGCACTCTTTTTAGGTTACTGTGCACTGATTACTTACCAGTTAAATATGCTAAGCAACGTGCCCTATATTTTGTGAAAAAATCACCACTGATCGATACACTGCGGAGTTCTACATCATGATAACCAACAACCAATTAATGCTTGCCACCGCCTGCCTCTTTTCTGTTGCATTGCTGAGTGGCTGCGTCTCAAAAAGCACCGTATCTGACAATAATATTCAGACTCCACCTCCAAAGGCAGTTGCTGAAGTTGCTGAAGCCCCAGAAACAACAGAGCCTGAAATTGCTGAAATTATCGAAGTAGAAGATGCCATCAAGGCGATTGAGTCGATCAAAACAGTGGGTATCACAGATGCCAGCGAAACAGATGCACCCAAGGTCACCACCACAAAGGATGGCGTTGTTGTGATCCCTTTAGGTACATCACATGAAGAGGTTGCTGCAGCAACGGCAAAACCAGTTACGCTACCGAATATTCCCAATATTGCGCAGGCCCTTGCTAACCATCAGAACAGCATGTGGCATAGTCGCTCATCTACCTATAGCATCTATCTTGGTGGCCATCTCAATGCTGAATATTCACAGGAAAAAAGCGCACTAACCATTATTAACCATGCCGATGAAGCGAACCAGTTCACCTGTAACTATTCAACTAAGCATGGCGGTTTAGCCAGTATTCAAGACAATGAAGTTTCTGCCTGTCGTTCACTCGCTAATGAATTGCAGAGTTACCTGGATGAAGAATAAAGCCTAAGTGATTTATCATTTAAGACACTTGGAAGCGCTATCTTGCGGGTTTCTTTATGGCCATGAATTTAGAATGAAGCCTTTGCACTAGAACTAGTTTTTGTTCCAGCCAGGCATAAATGGTCGAAAAAATGGGATTTACATGCATGCAGTAAATGACTGTTTTGAGATCATTTATAACGCCGCTGGAGCGGAAAACAGACTCGTGCAAAGGTCTCAGAACATTCCCCTTGAACTGAAATAAACGGCAACATCTTTTATATCAAACGCGTATGCCGCGTCAAAACGCAGATCAACATTCATAAAGGACTTCACTTTGTAACGCAATCCAAATCCGGCACTTGATTTCAGATCACTCACGTCAATGGTACGATTATCATCATAGGCATTACCGATATCCACAAACAGTACGCCACGACTATCAAAATTCCCTCTGATGGGTGATAAATATTCAAGGTTCAGTGCGAAGAATGACTCACCCGTAAAAATGCCTTTTTCGTACCCACGAATAGTACTGCTACCGCCCACTGCAAAGAAATCCCCGCCAAGTGGTAGCCTGCCACCAGAAAAGCCCATTAAAAATTGCGCATTGAGATTGTGATGCCGCTCGCCATTTAAATAGTGGTAACGGCGATAATAGAAAGTATTCTGCGTAAATGTTTCATCAGAACCTAGCATTCGAGCACCAATTTGAATCGAATAGCCATACTCAGTCCCTTCACGGCTATAGAGGTAATCATGGACCCTGCCATAAGCGAGCCCTAGATCCAAACCAACCGAAACACCATCTCTGTAAAGATCCGGTTGACCGCTGACATAGTTATATTTAGCTTCTCGCCAAAAAGGGCCCACACTTGCCGACCATCCGGCACTTGGGTTATCTTTTCTCAACCAACGATTGATCGCAAAATTAAATGCTCTGTAATCTCGACTATAGATCGAGGTGATGCCTTTTATTGTTTTATCTTCTATCGGTGTATCAGAGTAGCGCATCGCTACTCGCAGGCCAAAGGCACTGCCGGATATTCTGGGATAATCGTAACTAACATAAAATTCATTTGATTTACCCAATGCATCGCAACAGCCATCAACTTTTTTATAGGTTAAGCGTAAACGCTGATTCAAACCAGCAAGATTATCCATCTTCAAACGAACACCATAACTAATCTCACCATCCGCCGAACGATCTAATCTTGGCAGAGGGAAAATATAGTATTTCTCACTCACCACTATCTGCAATACCTGCCGATTATCGATCGTCATCACATCCGCATAGACAAATTTAAATAGACGCAGATCCATAATCGCCTGGCGGTCATTTTCAATCTGCCGAAGGTTGACAGGATCACCCACCTTCAGCTGCATTTCCTGTAGCATCACAGTCGGCTTGGTTTTTTCATTACCGACAAAACGTATCTCATCGATTATTGACGGTGTATTGGCTATCACCAGTGGTGAAATAAAGGCAAGCCCGGTCAGGCAATAGCATAATTTTCGTAATAAAAAAAACATAATCACATCTTTAACAGAAACCGTACAGGAAACCGTTTATTTGTAGTATATTTAGTATTAATATCGGCCAACTGGCAGTTCACGCAAGCCCCGAAATAGATCATTTACTGGAATAATAATGGCTCAATACATCTATACAATGAACGGTGTTGGCAAGGTAGTCCCACCCAAACGTGAAATCCTCAAAGATATCTCCCTCTCTTTTTTCCCTGGGGCCAAGATTGGCGTACTTGGGCTGAATGGCTCAGGAAAATCGACATTGCTGCGCATTATGGCGGGTATCGATACCGAACACCATGGCGAAGCAAGACCGCAGGCTGGGATACGCGTTGGCTACCTGCCACAGGAACCACAGCTTGACCCCACTAAAGACGTTCGCGGTAATGTTGAAGAGGCACTGGGCGAAGTCAAAGCAGCAATGACACGCCTTGACGAAGTCTATGCTGCATATGCCGAACCCGATGCTGACTTTGATCTGCTTGCCAAAGAGCAGGCAACACTTGAAAACATCATCCAAGCGGCTGATGCACACAATCTTGATCGCAAACTGGAGATCGCTGCCGATGCCCTGCGCCTGCCACCGTGGGATGCTGATGTCACTAAACTCTCGGGCGGTGAACGCCGCCGTGTCGCGCTGTGTCGCCTGATCCTGTCGGCACCTGACATGATGCTGCTTGACGAACCCACTAACCATCTCGATGCCGAATCTGTCGCCTGGCTGGAGCAGTTCCTGCATGAGTATGAAGGCACCGTAGTTGCTGTGACCCATGATCGCTACTTTCTTGATAACGTCGCAGGCTGGATTCTGGAACTGGATCGTGGCCACGGTATTCCATGGGAGGGCAATTACTCTTCATGGCTTGAGCAAAAAAAGGCTCGCCTGGAGAGAGAAGAGAAGAGTGAAGGGGCGCGCCTCAAGGCGATGAAAACAGAGCTGGAGTGGGTTCGTAGCAATGCCAAAGGGCGTCACGCCAAGAGCAAGGCGCGCATCGCTCGCTATGAAGAATTGGCTAATCAAAGCTTTGAAAAGCGCAATGAGACCAATGAACTCTTTATTCCACCCGGCCCCCGCCTTGGGGATAACGTGATTGAAGCGATCGATGTCAACAAAGGGTTTGGTGAGCGCCTGCTGCTCGATGGTCTCAACTTCAGTCTGCCACCTGGCGGTATTGTCGGCATCATCGGCCCCAACGGCGCGGGTAAATCGACTCTCTTCAAGATGATTATGGGGATTGAAAAGCCGGATAGCGGCACACTGCGTATCGGTGAGACGGTACAGCTCGCTTACGTTGATCAAAGCCGTGATGCACTCGATGATAATAAAACCGCGTGGGAAGAGATCTCAGATGGGCAGGATTTCATTACCGTTAATGGCATGGAAATTAACTCCCGTGCCTACCTCGGTCGTTTTAATTTCAAGGGTTCAGACCAGCAAAAGCGTGTCGGCGACCTGTCCGGTGGTGAACGCAACCGCCTACATCAGGCAAAACTGCTGCAAAGTGGTGGCAATGTGCTGTTACTTGATGAGCCAACCAATGATCTCGATATTGAGACCCTGCGCGCATTGGAAAACGCGCTACTGGAATTTGCAGGCTGTGCGGTGGTGATCTCACATGATCGCTGGTTTCTTGATCGTATTGCCACCCACATACTCGCCTTCGAGGGTGATAGTCATGTCGAATGGTTTGAAGGTAACTTTGCGGATTACGAAGAAGACAAAAAACGTCGTCTCGGTGACGAAGCGGTGTCACAACCGAAGCGGATTACCTATAAGAAATTTGGTTAGCTCATAAAAGCAGCGGCAGTTAATATCCTCTCGCGACTTTTATATCCGCTTAAAACCCTTTATCATAATCCGATTCAAACTCAATTAATGGTGTTAAATAATGATTAAACGACTATTAAAACGCTCTGTTTTTGCCCTGCTAGCCACTCTGTTCGCATATTCAACAGCCACTCATGCCAGCGATAAAGTTGAAGTCACTGTGACAACCAATATGGGTGATATTTCAATTATTTTAGATGCGGCAAAGGCACCAATCACAGTGAAAAATTTTCTACGTTATGTTGACGAAGGCTATTACGATGGCACCATCTTTCATCGTGTGATTCCAGATTTCATGGTTCAAGGCGGTGGTTTTGATGAAAATTACGACAAGAAAGTAACCCACGACACCATCAAGAATGAAGCCGACAACGGCCTGAAAAATAATCGCGGTACCCTTGCGATGGCACGCACCAATGCCCCACACTCTGCCAGTGCTCAATTTTTCATTAACGTAAAAGATAACGATTTTCTCAACCACACCGCTAAAAATTCACGCGGCTGGGGCTATACGGTATTTGGCGAAGTAATCAAAGGGATGAAGATTGTTGATCAGATCCAACAGGTTAGAACCGGCCGCGGAGGCCCTTTTCCAACAGATGTGCCTAAAAAGATGATCGTTATCGAGAAAGTAACCCGCCTGATTGCAAAATAAAGAGTGGCCCTCTATCTGAAATGACCATCTTCTTTATCGCCGACTTGCACCTCTGTGCAAGTCGTCCGGCTATCACCCGGCTGTTCATTGAATTCCTGCACAAACGCTTACAAATGGGTGATAGCCTCTACATCCTGGGCGACCTGTTCGAAGCGTGGATTGGCGATGATGCCATCGACAAACAGAAACAGGCCGTGATTGATGCTCTGCAAAGGCTGCATCAAAAACAGATTCCTGTATACATTATGCATGGAAATCGTGACTTTTTGCTAGGTGAGCAATTTACTGCCGCCTCCGGTGCAGCGCTTATCGACGACCCCTGTGTCATTAACCTTGGCGACACAGATGTGCTGTTAATGCACGGCGACACCCTTTGCACCGATGATGTTGACTATCAGGCCTTTCGCTTGCAGATTCGTAACCCTGCCTTTTGTTCTGAATTTTTAAGCCACCCCATCGAAAAACGGATTGCGATTGCCAGCCAGTTTCGTCAAGAGAGTCGCGATCGCTCAAAAGAGAAAAGTGCTGAAATAATGGATGTCAATCAGACTGCGGTTGAACAAGCCATGAAAAAATACCATGTAAAACATCTGATTCACGGCCATACCCATCGCCCCGCTCAGCACCACTTTGAGCTCAACGGCACAGCCGCAGAACGCACCGTACTGGGTGACTGGTACCACCAGGGCAGCGTGTTACGTTATAACAGCCATTTCACCCTGGAAACATTGCCACTGTGATGGCTGCCACGCCGTAAAAACCGACCGTTACGCGCTAAATTATGCGACAATACTGGCCCAATAAAGCCCGCTTAAACAGGGGCTGCCGCCAATTTAGAGATCGAATCCGCAGAGTTTAGATGAGCGCAATCACCCCCTTTTCACCACCATTACCATCCGCCCGGAAACCCTCCATCAAATGGGGAAAGCTCTACGGCAATAGCAGCGGACTGGCAATCAGCCAGGCTGCACAACAACACGATGGTCCACTACTCGTGATTACCGCCGATATTCACGGTGAAGAGACATTGGCGCAGACGCTTGGCTTTTATCTCGGTAATGACCCTGAAATGCCCGTGTCGATCTTTCCCGATAGAGAAACGCTGCCCTATGATCACTTCTCGCCGCATCAAGATATTATCTCTGACCGACTCGGTGCGCTGCATCAACTACCTTTGATGAACTGCGGTATCATCATCGTACCCGTTAGCACTTTGATGCATCAGCTGCCGCCACGTGACTACCTCGAAGCGAATACGCTGATGCTTAATGTCGGCCAGCAACTCAATATCGAACAGATGCGTACCCGTCTCGATAACAGCGGTTATCGATATGTCTCACAGGTGATGGAACATGGTGAGTTCACGGTACGTGGCGGTCTGTTTGATCTCTTTCCGATGGGGTGCAAGACCCCCTTTCGTATCGACCTGTTTGATGATGAGATTGAAACCATTCGCACTTTCGATCCTGAATCGCAGCGTTCACTTGAAAACATCGACAAGATTCGTCTCATGCCTGCACGCGAATTTCCGCTGAGTGAAGATGGCATCAATCATTTTCGGCAACAGTACCGGCTACATTTTGAAGGCAATCCACAGGATGGTGTGATCTATCGTGATGTTAGCCAGGGGCTTGCCCCCGCTGGCATTGAATATTACCTGCCACTCTTTTTTGCACAGACACAAACGCTGTTCGACTACCTGCCAGACAATACCCTGATCATCACTGCCGCAGGTATAGACGATGCCGCACAACAATTTTGGCATGAGAGCAACGAACGTTATGAGTCAGCTCGCCATGACCTTGAGCGCCCGCTACTATCACCCAACAAACTCTTTATTGAACCACAAGCGCTATTACAGCAGCTACAGAGACGAAACAATATTCAGTTAAACCGAATGGAACTGGAAGATGCCAATGGTTACAACTTTGCGACCAGCTCGCCACCTAAACTGAGCCTGCCACCGCGCGCGCCACATCCACTGGGGCCACTGCTAACATTTCTTGATTCATTTGAAGGACGCGTATTAATCGCCGCCGAAACCACCGGCCGACGTGAAACGCTGCTAGAGATGTTTCGCGATCATGAACGCTACCCTAAACAGCTCGAACGCTGGGCCGAATTCGTCGAGGGCGATGCACCACTCGCCATCACGGTTGCACCATTCGATGATGGCATGGTGTTTGATGGCACTCCTGATAATCCAGGCAAGATAGCCGTCATCAGCGAGTCACAGCTCTTTGGTGAACAGGTGATGCAGCGTCGTCGCCGCAAAAAACGTGGACGTGATATCGAAGCGGTGGTTAAAAACCTCACCGAACTCACCATCGGCTCCCCCGTCGTACATGAAGAACACGGTGTTGGTCGTTACCTTGGCCTGCAGACACTGGATGCGGGCGGGCAAACCAATGAATACCTGCTGCTCGAATATGCGGGTGGCGATAAACTCTATGTGCCGGTCTCCTCACTGCACCTGATCAGTCGTTATGCGGGCGTCTCTGAGGAGCGTTCACCACTGCACCGCCTCGGCACCGAACAGTGGTCAAAGGCCAAGCGTAAGGCCGCTGAACGTGCCCATGATGTTGCTGCCGAATTGCTCGATATCTATGCGCGACGTGCTGCCCGTAAAGGCCACGCTTTCCCTGCCATCGATGAGCAATACACGGCTTTTGCTGCAGGCTTCCCTTTTGAAGAGACACCGGATCAGCAAGAGGCGATCATCCAGTTGATTGCCGATATGACAACTGATAAACCGATGGACCGCCTGATCTGCGGCGATGTCGGCTTTGGTAAAACAGAGGTGGCCATGCGCGCGGCCTTTGTCGCCGTGCAAGGTGGTGCCCAGGTGGCCGTACTGGTGCCAACCACCCTACTCGCACAGCAACATTACCAAAGCTTCAAGGATCGCTTTGCTGACTGGCCAATGCAGGTAGAAGTGCTCTCTCGCTTTAGGAGCAAAAAACAGACCGATGAAGCGCTTAAGAAGATCGCAGCTGGCAAGGTCGATATCGTGATCGGCACGCATAAACTGATCAGCGGCAACATCAAATTCGATAACCTCGGCCTCTTTATCATCGATGAAGAGCACCGCTTTGGGGTTAAACAGAAAGAGCAGTTGAAATCACTGCGCAGCGATGTCGATACCTTAAGCCTGACCGCCACACCAATACCACGTTCGCTCAACATGGCGCTGACCGGCATTCATGATCTCTCGATTATCGCCACCCCACCGCTACGACGCATCGCAATCAAAACCTTTGTACGCCAATGGAACGACACCCTGATTCGCGAAGCGTGCTTGCGTGAGATCCGTCGTGGTGGCCAGCTCTACTTCCTGCATAATGAAGTGCGTACCATTGAAAAAATTACTGAAGAACTGAAGAAATTAGTGCCCGAAGCAGAGATTAAATTTGCCCATGGACAGATGAATGAGCGCGAGCTGGAACAGATCATGCTCGACTTTTATCATCAACGTTTTAACATCCTGGTCAGTACCACTATTATTGAAAGCGGTATCGATGTGCCCAACGCCAACACGATTATCATGAACCGTGCCGATAAACTCGGTATCGCGCAGCTCTATCAGCTACGTGGCCGTGTTGGACGTTCGCACCATCAGGCTTATGCCTATCTGATCACACCACCCAAAAACAGCATGACCAAAGATGCCGAAAAACGGCTCGAGGCGATTGAGTCAATCGAAGAGCTGGGCGCGGGCTTTACCCTCGCCACGCATGATCTTGAGATACGAGGTGCCGGCGAGTTCCTCGGTGATGAACAGAGTGGCCACATTCAGGAGATCGGCTTTTCAATGTATACCGACCTGCTTGAACGAGCCGTTACGGCACTCAAAGCGGGCAAGCAACCTGAGCTACTGCAACCTTTGAATAGCGGCTCTGAAATTGACCTCGGCGTCCCTGCGTTGCTACCAGAGGATTACCTGCCCGATGTGCATAGCCGCCTTGTTTTATACAAGCGTATCTCCAATGCCAAAGACAAGGCTGAATTGCGCGAGCTGCAGGTAGAGATGATTGACCGTTTTGGCCTGCTGCCAGATCCAGCTAAGAACCTGATGGCAGTAACAGAACTTAAACTGGTTGCCGCGCCGATCGGAGTTCGTAAAATTGAGGCGGGCGCATTGGGTGGGCGCATTGTGTTTGGCGACCAACCCAATGTTGATCCACTAAAGATCATTAACCTGATGCAGCGAAAACCCAATACCTATAAGCCAGATGGACAGGAAAAGTTGCGCTTTACAATGTCGATGCCTGAGTTGCAGGATCGTATTGATGCCATTACTGAACTGCTGGGTTTAATTGCTGCTGAAGGGTGATTACACACGATCAGGAAAGATCATAAAGAATTCGATCCATACTGGCTCCCCCTCAGGGGAGCCGTTTGCATGGTTTACTACACTTAGTCACACACGCGTTATAAAAATGCCATAAATCGCTCCAGATTCATAATGTTTTTTATAGTAACTATTCAGCTCACTTCTAAAATCTGCCATTTCTGCGTTGAAAAATGATCATTTACACCTGTAAACTCCTATGTTTCGCCTTAAACTGACAAATTTCAGAAGCAATCTGAACAGTTACATAGCCATTTTCCACTATGCTGAATAGTTACTTTTTATATTCACTTCGATATAAGCGTATTACTGCCACTAGTAATTGGCACTCACCTCCGCTTCAACCAGTGATTGCAGTTGCTGATAGCCAAAACTAGGCAGTGGTTTCCCATTCACAAAGAAGCTCGGTGTTTTATTGGCGTAATTGGCCATCCGCCATATCCTGTTGAATAATTTTCGCAATGTCAGGGTTTTTCATATCTTGCTTAATACGAGCCACATCAACACCCGCGCGATCAATCAATCCCATAAAAACATCAGGCTGTGCCACATGGTTGATCGTCCACTGCGGCTGTGTGGCAAACATCAATTCAAGCACTTCCCAGAACTTGTCCTGCTGACGGGCTGCTTCCAGCATCGCAACCATTGTGTCAGACCCCTGATGAAATGGCAGATAACGAATCACTAGATTCATTTTACCCTCATGCTGCTGCATCAACTGTTTCACAAGGGGATGAAACTGTGCGCAGGTTCCACAGGCGGGATCCAGAAATTCAACGAGTGTCACTTTAGCATCTGGATTGCCCGCTTTAACTGAATAATCTTTAATCAACGCTGCGCTGTTATTGCTAACACGCTCATTAATCGCTTTCTCTTCGCCTGAGTTGTGAAACATCGCAGCGGCGATAAACGCTACAACCATTAAAAGTATCGCAATCAGTGTAAAGTGGCTTTGTTTCATTTTTTCATCCTGAGTTTACATTTAATCATTCAAATTTAGGCAACCAGCTGGATACAACCTATACTATACCTTGGCAAGTGCGCGTATTTTAAGCAGTAAAACAACAATCATACCAAATGCAGCGAGTGACAATAGTGGGATCGGCAAAACCCCCATCAACACCATTCCCTCATCGGCACAGGAAACGCCCTGGCGGCAGGGCTGTAAGTTCTCTGGAATCAAGCCATAAAAAAGCAGACTATGATAGAGAGTAAACAGTGTGCCGATAATGGCTAACGGCAAAGCATATCTAACAACACGCGTATCCAGTGGGTGCAGTGCAAACAATAACATTACCGCCAATGGGTAGATGAAAATACGCTGGTACCAGCAGAGTTCACAGGGAATTAGCCCCATTATTTCACTAAAAAAAAGACTTCCAAGCGTCGCCAGCATCGCAATCAACCAGCAGGTAAATAACAGCTTCCAGCAAGTAGCAGCTGATGCTGA
>QIJH01000190.1 GCA_003232725.1 Chromatiaceae bacterium
CCAAGCTCGCTATTTCCTATGAATTTCCTGTAAAATCCAGATCTTACCCCTACATTAGCAATTCTTCCAGCGCTCATTTATTAGTGCCAAAATTAGCCCCAAGGATTGACAAAGCTCGCAGAAATCCGCATAGTATGCGGCCTTTATGAATTCATAGTGGTGCTAGCGGAATAACCCCGCTGCCAATAAACAGGAGCAACAACCTTGGCCAATTCAGCACAAGCCAAAAAACGCGCAAAGCAAGCCGAAAAGAGCCGCATCCATAATGCCGGCATGCGCTCAGAAATGCGCACCGCGACCAAGAAAGTCGTGAACGCGATTGCGGCAGGCGAAAAAGCCCAGGCAGAGGAGGCATTCAAGATAGCCAGGCCAATCCTTGACGTCATGGCCCGCAAAGGCATCATCGACATGAACAAGGCCGCACGCCAGAAAAGCCGCATGAACAAACATATTCATGCCATGTAATCCCTGTCTTTAAGACTGAAAAAAGCCGCTTTCGAAAGAAAGCGGCTTTTTTATTGGCCACAATTTGAATAAAAAATGCTACTTGCCCATCAGCACCAGATTATCACGATGAATCAACTCCGCCTCATCAACATAACCCAATAGCATCTCGATCTGCTCACTCGCTTGACCGCGGATCTTTTTCGACTCTTCAGCACTGTAATTAATCAGGCCACGCGCCACCTCTTTCCCCTGCCGATCAACACAAACAACCACATCACCGCGATGAAAAGCGCCTTCAACCAGCAAAATACCCACCGCTAGCAAACTACCACCTGATCGCTTCAGCACCTTGACTGCACCGTCATCCAGCACCAGTTTCCCACTAAGATTAAGCTGGCTGGCCAACCACTGCTTGCGCGCGACCAGCGGCTCCGCTGCCGGCACCACCATCGTTCCCAACTGCTTACCATCAGCGATTTTCGACAACACATCCGATTCACGCCCAGAGGCAATAATCGACAACGCACCAGAACGCGCCGCACGCTCAGCCGCGCGCACCTTGGTCAGCATACCGCCGCGCCCAAGCCGCCCACTGCCACCACCCGCTGCCATCCCTTCTAATTCAGGGTCACCGGCCTGCGCTTCATAGATAAATTTTGCATTGGGATTGTGACGCGGATCACTGTCATACATTCCATCCTGATCGGTCAACATTACCAGCAGATCCGCTTCAATTAAATTAGTGACTAATCCCGCCAGCGTATCGTTATCACCAAAGCGGATCTCTTCAACCGCAACAGTATCGTTTTCATTAACAATAGGAATCACGCCAAGTTTTAACAGCGTGCGCAGGGTACTGCGCGCATTTAGATAGCGCTGACGATTCGCCAGATCATCATGAGTTAAAAGGATTTGTGCCGTATGCAAACCATGCCGCTGAAAACAGGACTCATACGCCTGCACCACACCCATCTGCCCAACCGCAGCAGCCGCCTGCAGATCATGCAGCGCATGCGGGCGCTCATGCCAGCCGAGGCGCTTCATCCCCTCCGAGACCGCACCTGAAGAGACTAGCACCACCTCGATACCGCGCGCGCGCAGACGCTGGATCTGCTCAACCCACAGTGCCATTAATTCGAGATCCAGCCCGGCACCATCATTGGTCAACAGTGAACTGCCTACCTTAACGACCCAGCGCCGTGCCTTTGTGACTTGCTCTCTTGCCATCACGCTCTACACTAAATTATTATTCTGTTGAACTACGCTCAACCACCACTTTCCGCAACAAGCGCCGCCTCAGCCTCTTCAGCGAGCCTTGCGCTCTCTTCCAGATACTCCATAATCTCATCCAGCAACGGCCTGACACCCGTCGTCTCGCGCGCAGAGACCTGATAAACCGGCCCTTGCCAAGCGAGTCGCTCAACCACATCGGCACAAAGCTCTTCTTGCAGATCTTCTGGCACCAGATCCAGCTTATTCAACACCAGCCAACGTGGCTGCTTGCCCAACTCATCGCTGAACTGGCTGAGCTCCTGCGTGATCGTCACCACCTCATCAACCGGGTCAATAGTGGGATCATACGGTGCAATATCCACCATATGCAGCAATAGACGCGTACGAGATAGATGCTTCAGAAACTGCACACCAAGGCCCGCACCATCCGCAGCGCCCTCAATCACACCCGGAACATCTGCGATAACAAAGCTACGATGGTCCGAGACACAGACAACACCAAGATTAGGGTGAAGCGTAGTAAATGGATAATCTGCAACTTTTGGCCGAGCAGCCGATGCCGCACGAATAAAGGTCGATTTACCGGCATTTGGCATCCCCAGCAACCCCACATCCGCCAGCACCTTCAGTTCCATATTAAGCTTACGCCCCTCACCAGGCGAACCTGGCGTCGCCTTGCGTGGTGCCTGATTGGTACTGCTCTTAAATCGGATATTGCCAATGCCGTGGAAACCACCCTGCGCAACCAGCAAGCGCTGCTCATGTCGCAACACCTCACCAATCACTTCATCGGTCTCTTCATCTTTGACAATGGTGCCAAGCGGGACGCGAATAAAACAGTCATCACCACCTTTTCCGGTGCAGTTTGAACCCTGCCCGCGCTGCCCATTCTCAGCACGATAATTACGCCTATGGCGAAAATCGACCAGCGTATTCAGATTGGTGTCACCCACTAGAAAAACACTACCACCATCGCCGCCATCACCACCATCAGGGCCACCGAAGGGGATATATTTTTCACGTCGAAAACTGATGCAGCCGTTGCCACCGTTCCCGGCCTGAATATTGATTGTGGCTTCATCAACGAATTTCATAATAATTCAGGGCAAAGGGTAAAGAGAAAGGATACAAGGAGAGTGCGCGGACACCCTTCATGCTTATTTATCTTTACCCTTTTCTCTATTTACCTTTCCTCTGTTGTAACTACTCAGCAGCCACTGTTAATTTTGACTACTCGCTGAGTAGTTACCCTCTGCTTTTATAAAAAAAAACCCCGTCAAACTGGACGGGGCCTTTTCATACATCCACGTGATAACTGCTTAAGCAGCGACGATGCTGACATATGTACGTTGTTTCGGACCTTTCTTTTCAAATAACACTTTTCCGTCTGACTTAGCAAACAGAGTGTGGTCACGTCCTAACCCCATATTCAACCCGGCGTGAAAATGCGTACCGCGCTGACGGACAATAATATTGCCAGCCAATACACTTTCACCACCAAAACGCTTCACACCCAGCCGTTTAGACTCAGAATCGCGACCATTGCGAGTACTACCACCTGCTTTCTTATGTGCCATCTCTCAATAACCCCTTATTAATCTGCTGCGATCGCAGTGATCTGCACTTCAGTATAAGATTGACGATGACCCATCGTCTTACGAGAATGCTTACGGCGACGAAATTTGACTATTTTAATCTTTTCGCCACGCCCATGAGATTTCACGGTTGCGCTGACCTTGCCGCCCGCCACAAAAGGCGCACCCACTTTGACATTGTCGCCATCGGTAACCAGCAAAACCTCATCAAAATCAATCGAGCCGCCTTCTTCAGCGACGATTTTTTCTACTTTGAGTGTCTCGCCTTCGGTCACTCGATACTGCTTACCACCGGAAAACTTAATGAGTAAACCCATAAAAGATTCGTTTACCAAAGCCGGGCGATTTTACCGGTATCAACGCCGCAGGTCAAATCAGAAAGTAAACATTTCCCCCACCACCAACGATATGTTAAAGAAACTTGCCACAGCGCGCCGAGAATTTTAGAATCGAATATCAGGCTATATTATAGAAAGAACGACATGACTGTGAATTCACTACTCGAGAAACCTTACGAAATCAATGATATTGACACTATTCGCGCACTCACCAGCGTCGACATGAGTGCGGTTAATCGACTGATTTACGACCGTCTCAGCTCCGATGTGGCATTGATCAACCAAATGGGGCGCTACATCGTCAACAGCGGCGGTAAACGCCTGCGCCCGTTACTGGTGCTGCTCAGCGCTCGCGCACTGGACTACAACGACACAAAACATATCGACCTCGCATCCATTATTGAGTTCATTCACACCGCAACGTTGTTACACGATGATGTTGTCGATGCCTCCGAAATGCGTCGCGGTAAAGAGACCGCCAACGCAGTTTGGGGTAACGAAGCCAGCGTACTCGTTGGTGACTTCCTCTACTCCCGCGCCTTCCAAATGATGGTCGATGTCGGCAACATGCGCATCATGGAGATCATGTCGAAGGCAACTAATGTCATCGCCGAAGGTGAAGTGCTACAACTACTCAACTGCGGTGATGCCAGCACCACAGAAGAACGCTACCTCGAAGTGATTCATTTCAAAACCGCCAAACTATTTGAGGCTGCCTGCCAGGTTGGTGCGGTCATCAGCGGCAGCGATGCAAAGAGCGAAAAGGCGATGGCTGACTACGGCATGTACCTTGGCACCGCCTTCCAACTAATCGATGACGTTCTGGACTACAGCGCCACCGCTGAAGAGATGGGGAAAAACATCGGTGATGATCTCGCCGAAGGGAAGCCGACGCTGCCATTAATCTATGCCATGCAGCACGGTAGCGCGGCAGAAGCTACGCTCATCCGTAACGCAATTGAGAGTAGCGGCCTGGATAACATTGATGCCGTAATCGAAACGATCCATACCACTGGCGCGCTCACCTACACGGCAGAGGTTGCGCGGGTCGAAGCTGAAAAAGCGGCGGATGTGATTGGCCACCTGCCAGCATCACCTTACCGTGACGCCCTCTATACGCTGACGGAATTTTCGGTAAACCGTTCTTATTAAAGGACTCATTAACACAACAGCGGATTACCTACCGCCCCTCCCTCCGCGCATACCGCCACCCATACCACCACCCATACCACCACCACCTGCACCGAAATCACACTGCAGGCCTGGGTTTTGATCTGGCTGGCAATACGCTATCCAATTTGTACCGTAAACATCGAAGGCACCTTCATCATAGGTGTAAGTGCCATAGCTGCCACCAAACGAATCGCCAGCAGGGTTGTCTGCGGCATAGGTGTAACGTCCTGCGGTGACATTTGCAGCGGCTGCATTTTCGCCGAAAGCATCCACGTTGGGATCAAAACTGCCAACATCGACGATTGTGGTGCTATTGATGAAATTGGCAGGGTCACTGTATGCATCATAACCACCGTTGCTCATATCCAGATCGAACATCGAAAGCAGCTCACTGTCATCAATAATCTGGACGATATGGGGTTTGTTGGTTTCGCTCGCCTTCGTGAAATCCTGCCGCATCTCACCATCGTTATTAATCTGGCGTAGATAGACACGAGTAGGGTTCGCGGTACCGTTACCGGTAAGCGCAGCGCCACCTTCGAGCGGCTGCCAGGCGTTGTAGAGACGATTACTTGTATTCCCATAACTAGAAGAGAAAGGCACACTGCCGCCGCCCATGCCGCCGCCCATACCACCGCCCATACCTCCCCTTCTACCGCCACCGCCACCCCACCAGCAACAGTCACTGGTCCGAATGTAAAATTCCATGGCAAAATCATCGACATCGGGATCGCCAATAATGACATGAAAATATTCGATGCCATTATTGTTCACAATCTCCTGCAAGAAGTAGCCATCACTGCCACCACAACCCGGGCCAAGACCACCCATACCACCCATTCCTCCACCCATTCTTCCACCGCCACCACCGCCGCAACCTTGATTAGCCATGCTTGATACTGCATTGGGGTTAGGCTGAAAATTGAGCGTGAACTCAGAATGATTTTGCGACCACACTGGCGCACTCAACAGCAGACCAATCAAAGTACAGGTTACACCGTGGATTTTTGAGCCATGGCCATTACCCCAAAACAACTCCATTATGATTTCTGCAAAACCAGGGGTGAAGGGACAAAAGGGCGAACGGGCGAACGGACTCTGCATAGATACTCCTAATCTCAGGTTAGTAGCAGAAGTGTACCATAAACAAATTACCCATTGAATGCAGCAGGCAGTACATAGCTATCAACCTATTGTTTTTTAATGAGAAATATCTTATAAAAATCAACCTAAAACAGCCAGGCATAAAATTGGGGCGCTGCAAAAAAAATAATGCCTAAAGACCATTCGTCCCTCTGTCAGCGGCCAACAAAAACTAGCAATAGATATCTACAGGGCTTTTCAGCACCGCCTCACGGTTCACCCACGTCACCATATTCTCAATAAACCGCTCTTAATTAAGATAATCAACCCAATAAAAACAAGATACCCGCGCAATCATAATTTACCGGCTCAACCAAACCCACTCATTCAAAAAAGTAAAACCTGCTCATGCTTCAGGCCTATTATCCGGCATAGGCAGTAGGGCTTTATTCGTAGGCTACCCCAGCCAATTCGCTCCGAATGTACGAACAACGACAACCCAGGATCGACCACATTGCGCTGCGCTCATTCTGAGCTAAACAGAGTACCCCATCACCCATACACCCTCGAGTGACTTATCACTCAGCGCCAACCAATGCCTCGTTTTACCATCACATTAACAAGGTGTTCACATGAAAACCTCCACCGCTTTTTCATCGCGCCCCGACCTAGAAACAGCACTTAATAAAGACATCAAGCAAACTAAAAAAAGAGCTTGGTGCCCAGCCTGATTTGATCTTGATATATTTCATCGAGAACTACAGCGCCCACAAGCTAGCCGAACTCCTAGATAAACAACAAGAAAATCAAGCTCACGGCTGCTCAACCTGTCTTGGCCTAATGGATGCTAACGGATGTCATACTGGCAATGGCATTGGTATTTGGGGCACGCATGACCCCAATGGTGCTTACGGCTCTTCTCTCATAGCAATGAACGGGCAGCCTCGATGCCATCAAACAAGCCTTGATCGATGAAATCGTATTAATGAACGGCTCTAAAAACAGCCTGATTTCACGTGCTGGTCGCGTTGCAACATCTGCGCTTGATGTTGAAGAGCTAGATGCCACTAATATCAGCGGTGCCTTGTCTTGGTCGTGTTTTGCGCGGGCTGCATGCTGGCCATTCAAGATGATATGGGAGAAGTCGTTGACTCTATCAATGGAGCACTCGAAACGAAGCTTTTTCTAGGCGGCTTTACCTTTGGGGAACGTAACTATTCAGCATAGTTGAAAATGGGACGTAATTGTTCAGATTGTCCCTGAAATTCGTCAGTTCAAGGCGAAAAATGTGAGTTTACACGTGTAAATGATCATTTTTTAACGCTGAACTGGTGGATTTCATGGGTTAGCTGAGTAATTACGCATTAATCAACATTGAATACCGCCAAGAACTGTAAAATGCACAACTTTATTAAAAAATAATGGGACAGCTAATTGTAAATATCATCAGGATTCTTCAATACTGGCTCAACCTCGATCCATTCATCATCGCGATATATTCTGAAGAAGCAGTCATGACGACCAGTATGACAGGCAATTCCGCCAAGCTGCTCGACCCTAAGCAATATCACATCGTTATCACAATCAAGACGAATCTCTTTGATGAGCTGCTGATGCCCTGACTCTTCACCTTTATGCCATAGTTTTTTACGTGAGCGCGACCAGTAAACCGCATGACCTGTTTCGACAGTCAGTGCCAGCGCCTCACGGTTCATCCAGGCCACCATCAGTACGCTATTGTCAGCCACATCCTGTGCGATGGCCGGTGCTAGCCCGTCACTCGTCCATTTAACTTCGTCGAGCCAGTCAGACATCCAGCGCTCGCATTTCAATGCCGCGCGCACTCATAGCATCTTTCGCTTCTTGCACGGTGTGGTGACCGAAGTGAAAGATGCTTGCTGCGAGCACCGCGTCGGCTTTGCCTTCAATTACACCATCAGCCAGATGCTCCAGCGTGCCGACACCGCCAGAGGCTATGACCGGAACTGGCACAGCCTCACTGATCGCGCGCGTTAAAGCAAGATCGTAACCATCGCGAGTACCATCACGATCCATACTGGTTAATAAAATTTCACCTGCGCCAAAGTCAGCCATTTTTTTTGCCCATACGACTGCATCGATACCGGTTGGCGTACGCCCACCGTGGGTAAAAATCTCCCATCTATTTTCACCCACCTGCTTGGCATCAATCGCCACCACAATGCACTGCGAACCAAAATGCTCAGCCGCCTGACGCACAAATCCAGGATTATTAACCGCGGTGGTATTGATACCCACTTTATCCGCACCCGCATTGAGCATACGACGGATATCGCTCAACTCACGAATACCACCGCCCACAGTCAATGGGATAAAAACCTGACTGGCCACCTCTTCGACCACATGCACCATGGTTCCACGATTATCAGAACTGGCAGTAATATCAAGAAAAACCAGCTCATCGGCACCCTGCTCATCGTAACGGCGCGCCACCTCAACGGGATCACCCGCATCGAGTATATCGACAAACTGCACCCCTTTGACGACGCGTCCATCATCAACATCAAGACAGGGGATAATACGTTTAGCGAGACTCATGCTAGCTCCAACTCTATATTCAACAGACTTTAATGTATCGATTTTTTATTTGGCAAAGGTATCGGCCAGCTTTTGGCACTCGGCAAAATCAAAGGCATCTTCATAAAGCGCGCGGCCGATGACTGCACCCGTGATCCCTTCTTCAGTAACCTCACCCAGTGCACGAATATCATCCAGTGAGCTAATCCCGCCAGAGGCGATAACCGGGATGGTAATCGCCTGTGCCAATGCAACAGTCGACTCAACATTCACACCATTCATCATACCGTCGCGGCTGATATCGGTGTAGATGATCGCCTCAACACCATCACGTTCAAAATGCTGTGCCATGTCGATCACATCATGATGTGACAGTTTCGACCAGCCATGGGTCGCCACTTTGCCATTTTTGGCATCAAGGCCTACGATGATATGCCCCGGAAATGCACTGCAAGCATCCCCCACAAAATGAGGTTCCTTAACCGCACTGGTACCCAAAATGACATAACTCACGCCCGCCTCAAGATAGCCCTGTATGGTATCTTCATCACGGATGCCGCCACCTACCTGAATCGGTAGATCTGGATACGCCTCAGCAATATCATGAATCACCTGACCATTGACTGGTTCACCTTCAATCGCACCATTAAGATCGACCAGGTGCAAACGTCGTGCGCCAGCTGCAGCCCAACGACCCGCAACCGCAACCGGGTCTTCAGAAAATACCGTATCGTCATCCATGCGCCCCTGTCGCAGGCGTACACACTTCCCATCCTTAAGATCTATGGCAGGTATCATTAACATGATTGGTCCTCAAACAAGTTAGCTATCGTGGTGGTCATTAATGGGTTCCATCCCAGCTGAGAAAATTAGCCAACAGCGCAAGCCCTGCGTGCTGACTCTTTTCTGGATGAAACTGCACTGCAAAAATATTTTTCTGATCAATCACAGAAGTGAAATCAAAACCGTACGGCGTGGTTGCACCCGCCACCGAATCACTCTTAACGGCAACATAGTAACTGTGCACAAAATAGAAACGGCTATCCTGCTTAATGCCCCGCCACATCGGATGCGCCTTCGCTTGATGCACCTGATTCCACCCCATATGCGGCACCTTAAGCCGCTCTGTACCTGGAATTTTTTTTAATTGAGCAGCAAAGTGGCGCGCCTCACCGGGGATAATACCGAGCGCCTCGGTACCACCGTTCTCAGCACTACTATTTAGCAACGCCTGCATCCCAAGGCAGATCCCCATAAATGGTTTATTACGCACCGTCTCTCTGATCACATCATCAAGCCCGAGACGCTTGAGTTCACTCACACAATCCTGTAATGCACCAACACCCGGTAACACCACACGATCCGCGCGCAGCACCTCTTCCGCTTCGTGCGTCACGATCACTTTCGTATCGCCACTCACATGTTCTAACGCCTTTGAGACAGAACGGATATTGCCCATCCCATAGTCGATGACTGCTACTGTTGCCATACCACTTGTCCCAACCTCTACTGATGAAATCTATAAAGTGAATCACTCACACCGAATCAAAATTACAGATGCCCTTTCGTTGATGGAAGGATTCCGGCCATACGTACATCGGCCTCGACTGCCATTCGCAATGCGCGCCCAAACGCCTTAAAAATTGTTTCGGCAACGTGATGTGCATTGGTACCGCGCAGGCTATCGATGTGCAACGTTACCTGGCCGTGATTAACAAAGCCGTTAAAAAACTCCAGCAGCAGGTCAACATCAAAATCACCGATACGTGCGCGCGGGTAATCGACATTGTATTCAATTCCGGGGCGACCCGAGAGATCAATCACAACACGTGATAACGCCTCATCGAGCGGTACATAAGCGTGACCATAACGGCGAATGCCCTGTTTATCACCCAGCGCCTGCATCAATGCCTGACCTAGAGTAATACCGACATCTTCAACGGTGTGGTGTGCATCGATGTGCAGATCACCATTAGCCTTTACATCGATATCGATCAGACCATGACGCGCTACCTGATCTAACATGTGGTCAAGGAATGGTACACCGGTCTCAAAATTAGCAACACCGCTTCCATCAAGATTAATAGAAATCGTGATTTTCGTTTCCGATGTGTTGCGGCTGACTGTGGCCTTACGCGCAGTCATCATATTCTCCTTACTCGTTGCGTCATCGCAACTTAATACTAAGCATACCCTTATCTGTCTATTGAGAAAAGCGACAGCGGCGTGAACTATTCACCCTGTATGCCTGGTTAATCGATATTTTAATCATCTTTAATACGGTATTCAGCAGAACGCGCATGCGCAGTAAGCCCTTCACCACGCGCCAATATCGACGCTGTTTTGCCTAGCATCGATGCTCCTTGCTCCGAGCACATAATCAGACTTGAGCGTTTCTGGAAATCATAAACCCCCAGCGGCGATGAAAAACGCGCGGTGCGTGAGGTCGGCAAGACGTGATTAGAGCCCGCACAGTAATCACCCAGCGCCTCTGCGGTGTAACGCCCCATGAAAATCGCACCGGCGTGGCTAATCTTCTTCGTCAACGCGACCGGATCTTCAATCGACAGTTCCAGATGTTCCGGCGCGACAATATTGGAGACCTCTGCCGCCTGACACAGGTCGATCACTTTAATAAAAGCAGCGCGCGACTCCAGCGACTGGCGAATAATCTCCGCCCGCTCCATTGTTGGCAGTAGCTTATCAATACTGGCCTGTACCGCATCAAGGTGATCTGCATCGGGTGAGACCAAGATCGACTGTGCATCTTCATCATGTTCTGCCTGCGAAAAGAGATCCATCGCGATCCAGTCCGGGTTGGTCTCCCCGTCACTGATCACCAAAATCTCAGAAGGCCCCGCGATCATATCGATACCGACCGCACCAAAGACCATCCCTTTCGCCGTTGCGACATAGATATTACCAGGACCAACAATCTTATCTACCTGTGGCACAGTCTCAGTGCCGTATGCGAGCGCCGCAATGGCCTGTGCCCCACCAATGGTAAAGACGCGATCAACACCCGCGATATCCGCCGCCGCCAGCACCATGTCATTGACAATATTATCAGGCGTCGGCACCACCATAATCAGCTCTTCAACCCCCGCCACCTTGGCAGGAACGGCATTCATCAGCACCGAAGAAGGATAGACCGCCTTGCCGCCCGGCACATAAAGCCCGACACGATCAAGCGCGGTTACCTGCTGCCCCAATAGCGTACCATCGGCCTCTGTATAAGACCACGACACCACCCTCTGATGCTCGTGATAGGCGTAAAGGCGTTCCGCAGAAAACTCCAGTGCTTTGCGCTGAGCAGGGTCGACCCTGGCACGCGCCGCCTTAAGGTTGGATAGCGGGATTTCCAGTGCGCCCATATTTTCTGCGTTCATGCGATCAAAACGGTTAGTGTACGCCACCACTGCCGCATCACCACGCTTGCGCACATCGGCAAGAATCTCGCGCACGGTCTGGTTAACGCTCTCATCGGAGGCGCTGTCCCATGCCAGGCGCGCATCAAGCTGGCTTCTAAAATCGGATGCGACCGCATCCAGGCGCACAATCTTAACCACGAGCAACTCCCATCAAATTTCGATACAAGCCAACTAAGCCATCAGCGCTCATCATCACGAACATTAACTCTTTTGAGCCACAGCCTCAGCAATCAAATCGATATAACGCTTCACACGCTCATGCTTCATCTTCATCGATGCCTTGTTGACGATCAAGCGCGAACTCACATCCGCAATATGATCCATTGCCACCAAGCCATTGGCCTTCAATGTATTACCGGTATCCACTACGTCGACAATACGATCAGCAAGACCAACAATCGGTGCCAGCTCCATCGCGCCGTACAGCTTGATAATCTCAACCTGCTGCCCCTGCGCTGCAAAATAACGCTTGGCGGTCTCAACATATTTGGTCGCGATGCGCATACGACTCTCATCCACCACACCATCTTTTGGCCCGGCGACCATCATCTTGCAGCGGGCAATCTTTAGATCCAGCGGTTCATAAAGCCCTTCACCGCCATGTTCAACCAGCACATCTTTACCCGTGACACCCATATCAGCCGCACCATATTCAACAAAGGTCGGCACATCGGAGGCGCGAATCACCACCAGCTTCACATCATCAAGATTAGTATCCAAAATCAGCTTACGACTGGTGGTCGGATCATCCAGCGGAATAATCCCCGCGTGCTCAAGTAGCGGTAGAGTCTCTTTAAAGATGCGGCCCTTCGACAGGGCGATGGTAATAGTTGCACTCATTGTATTATTCACTAATTACTTAAAATATTAATCCGGTACACGCTTAATCCTGGCACCCAAAGATTGAAGCTTCTCTTCGATGCAGTCATAACCACGATCAATATGGTAGATACGATCGATAAGTGTTTCACCATCGGCAATCAAACCCGCCAGCACCAGACTAGCCGAGGCACGCAGGTCAGTCGCCATTACCGGTGCCCCGGCCAGCTTTTCAACCCCGACACAGACGACTGTATTGCCTTCCAGCCTCAGATCAGCGCCCATACGCTGTAGTTCAGGCACATGCATAAAGCGATTTTCAAAGACCGTTTCAGTGATAATACCTGTCCCTTCAGCCACCGCATTCAATACCGTAAATTGAGCCTGCATATCGGTTGGAAATGCCGGATAGGGAGCCGTTTTAACACTCACAGCTTGAGGCCGCCGACCTTCCATATCGAGTTCAATCCAGTCTTCACCGGTGGTGATTTTGGCTCCCGCTTCCTGCAGCTTCGCCAACACGGCATCAAGGATATCGGGGCGAGTATCACGCACGCGTACCTTGCCACGGGTAACCGCTGCACCCACTAAATAGGTACCCGTTTCAATGCGATCAGGCAGTACTGAATAACGGGTACCACCAAGGCGTTCAACACCTTCGATGGTAATCATATCGGTGCCCGCACCACTCACTTTGGCACCCATCTGATTAAGGCAGTTGGCAAGATCAACCACTTCTGGCTCACGTGCCGCATTTTCAATCACAGTCGTGCCATCTGCCAGCGTCGCAGCCATCATAATATTTTCGGTACCGGTCACCGTCACAATATCCATAAAGATACGCGCGCCCTTCAAGCGGCTCGCACGTGCACGGATATATCCCCCTTCAACGGTAATATCAGCACCCATCGCCTCAAGCGCCTGAATATGCAGATCGACCGGGCGGGTACCAATCGCACACCCTCCCGGCAAAGAGACATCAGCCTCACCAAAACGCGCCAGCAACGGCCCCAGCACTAGAATCGATGCACGCATTGTTTTTACCAACTCATATGGTGCATGATAATTAGTAATACCAGAGGCATCTGCCTCCACTTCCATATTGTCGCCCAGGCTTAAGATCACACCCATGCGACCCAATAATTCCATGGTGGTGGTGATATCGTGCAGATGCGG
>QIJH01000222.1 GCA_003232725.1 Chromatiaceae bacterium
CCGCGATGGCGCATGATTTCGGCAGTCTGAAGCATCGCATTGACCGCATAGAGGGAGTAATGCAATCCACGAGGGCGAGTCACTTCCTGCCTCAAATATCCGGAGTACTGACTACCAACACCGTTCATTTGCACGGAGATGAGGTGTTTCCACGCCCATTCCGTATAACCCAACAACTCATCGTCATCCAGTAAGGCGCCTGCGGCACCAATCAACACATTTCGCCAATTAGCAAAATTATTTAGCCCTGATGAATTGGGGTTTCCATCCGAATCTACGGCAACGGCAATCACTTTGCCTTGTTGTACTTTGACCGTCTCAGCTATCGATTTGACCCAGCTCCGGAAAGTGTTTTTCTCTGCAGGGTCCCAGCCGCTGTAATTCCAGATCAAATCCGCCCCATAAAAATACCCGGGCATGGTGATGTACAACTCAATACTCACATTAGACTTGGGATCCATCCTGGTCTCTGGGTTTATTGACCATGTCCGGATATAGTTGATCACCTTTTTCGCATAGGCCACATCGCCGGTAAAAACATAAGCCAGCCCTAAGTTCCGCACGACATCACCCAGAGCAATCGCAGCCACATAGTCTTTTCTGTCAGCCTGGGGATTAATCTGGCCGCCACGACAATCGGGAGCCTGCCCATCAACCGCCATCCAACCGCAATACGGAGAACGAGTGTGATATATCTTGCCGGTTCGACCTTGGTAGGTCACACTCAAATAGGGCTTATCCGAATCAACAGGCGCATTCAGAACGGCATTTGCTTCTGCCATCACCCGGTTATAGGCACTGAACCAAGGCTCTTCTTTCGCATCAACTTTAATTTTTATGGCATCAATTTCGGCCTGATTCAGATACATATTGGGATGTGAGCCTGCCGTGGATACTTGAGCCGACAGCATAAAGAATAATAAGGTCAAAACAACCCAGAGTGTTTTAAAAAAAGATAAAGTGGTGTTATTAACTTTCATCTGGTACCGCCACGAGTGCAAACTTAATGAAACAGATGTCCTCGATAGAAATGTTCTATTAAAAAAACTCATATTTTTCTCCCCATCCCAGCTCATCACAATCCACCAGCACCTTCTCCGCCGCACGGTCATCGGGCATCATGCAGCACTAAACACACCCTGGCTGGTGATAGATATTGTTGGCAGCCGACAGCCAGAGGTCATTGACGCCGTTCCAGTTCAGTAAATCACAGGTGCAATTACGGGAAACGGGGGCCTTGCCGCGCGGGCAGCGCACATAGACCACGTCGTAATCAATACTGGCAAGCTGAGCTGCTCGCTGTTGAACTGCAGATGCTGTCTCAGGCAAATTGAAACCTGCTAAAATACCGACAATGGCTCATGCAGGTATGATGTACTTAATCATATTATAAGGCTTTCGCGTTTTATGAGGCGACGCTCCCTCGCCGCTAACTCCCCTAGCTTTAATGTTAAAGGGACTTGTATTTGAATCACTCATCTCTTCAAGTTCAACAAACTATAACAGCGCTAGATGCGCAAATACCGGACATCACTCACATTGCTCACTTCATCTATATCAATTTGTTGTCAACAGTATCTGGAACGAAAAGGATCGCAGCAAAGAGGTATAGCGTTATCGTTTACGACTCATAATGAAGTCTCTTTAAGATAGAGACCTTGGCACGAATATCTCAAGGACGACTATTTATCCTGAAACAGCCCAGAAATTTCCATCGGCACAAATGGACGCCCACGCTCGTTGATCGAGGTGCCGGTAATCTTCGCCTTCATCACCAGTTTATCGTCAGCGCTACGGTAAATATCCTGTAGAAAATCAAAGCGCACCTTAGAAGACTGACAGGTATTCAGGCCAATCCAGAACTCATCACCACTGTGCAGCGGAGTCTTATAATCAAGTTCAGCTCGCACAACCACTAAATTAATATTGTTTTTGGCTAATGCCACAAAATCGACCCCTGAGACGAGCAGATACTCGTGGCGTGCATGCTCCAGGTAATTCTGATAGACGCCATTATTGACGATCCCCTGAATATCACATTCATAGTCCCGCACCTTAAAGTCGAGCCGAAATGCATATTCCATTGTAAATTCCCTGTAGTGACACGAAAAAACAATATTAACCATAAAAACAATAGGTTACAGTAAAGCCATACAATAATCAAAAGCGCACAGGCAACCATGCTATATAATATCCACTAATATTGATGAAAACCCTCTGTTTTTACAAAGTTTTCAGGTAAAATGCGCCCTTTTCGAATGCTAGCCGCCTATAGCGATTTACGACTGGCTGCCACTGACAGCCTGGGACTACATCATCCGCGCAGCATCGGCTGATAATTGTTTTGCCCCTTGAACATATATATTTGGGGTGGCGATATATTTTAGCTTGATGGCGACCGCCGCACGCAGATTGCCGGCCATCTGGAACATTTTTATTATTAACCAAACCTTGTATATTAAACAATTAGAGTACTCACATGACTGACCTATCGCTTTACAGAAACATCGGTATCTTCGCTCACGTCGATGCTGGTAAGACCACCACCACCGAACGCATCCTGAAACTGACCGGCAAAATTCATAAGCTGGGTGAAGTGCATGACGGTGCTGCGACCACCGATTTCATGGAACAGGAGCAAGAACGTGGTATTACCATTCAGTCTGCGGCAACCACCTGTTTCTGGAATGACCACCGTTTCAACATTATCGATACCCCTGGTCATGTCGATTTCACCATCGAAGTTTACCGCTCACTGAAAGTACTTGATGGCGGCGTGGGTGTCTTTTGTGGCTCTGGCGGCGTGGAACCTCAATCTGAAACCAACTGGCGTTATGCGAATGAATCAGAAGTGGCACGTATCATCTACGTTAACAAAATGGATCGCATGGGTGCAGACTTCTACCTGATCAGATCAAAAAAGTACTCGGCGCCCATCCACTGATCATGACACTGCCGATCGGCATCGAAGAAGACTTCGTTGGCATCATCGACCTGATGGAGATGAAGGCGTGGATCTGGGATGAATCGGGTGATCCATTGAACTACGAAATCACCGATATTCCTGCTGAGTACAAAGAAAAAGCAGAAGAGTATCGCGAAACGATGGTCGAAACCGCGCTGGATCAAGACGATGATCTGATGGAGAAATACCTCGACGGCGAACTGCCATCGATTGATGACCTTAAGCGCTGCATCCGCAAGGGCACCATCAACCTTGATTTCTTCCCAACATTTTGTGGCTCTGCTTTCAAAAATAAAGGTGTTCAACCAATGCTGAATGGTGTGGTTGATTACCTGCCTAGCCCAACCGAAGTGAAGCCTCAGCCTGAAGTAGATATGGAAGGCACCGCGACAGGTGAGTTCGCGATTGTTGATGTCGATAAACCGTTCCGCGCACTGGCATTCAAAATTATGGATGACCGCTTTGGTGCTCTGACCTTTATTCGAATTTACTCAGGCACATTGAACAAAGGCGACACCATTCTGAATACCTTTACCGGCAAGACCGAGCGTATCGGCCGGCTGGTAGAGATGCATGCAGATGACCGTATCGAACTAAGCAGCGCACAAGCGGGTGACATTATTGCCATCGTCGGCATGAAAAATGTTCAAACAGGCCACACCTTGTGTGACCCTAAAAACCCAGCGACACTTGAGCCAATGGTATTCCCGGAGCCCGTCATCTCAATCGCGGTTGCCCCTAAAGACAAAGGTGGCTCTGAGAAAATGGGCATCGCAATCGGCAAGATGGTTCAGGAAGATCCATCATTCCGCGTTGAGACTGATGAAGATTCAGGCGAAACCATTCTTAAAGGCATGGGCGAACTGCATCTTGATATTAAAGTCGATATCCTTAAGCGTACCCACGGCATTGAGCTGGAAGTGGGCAAACCACAGGTTGCATACCGTGAGACCATCACACAGACCACCGAAGATTCATACACCCATAAGAAACAATCGGGTGGTTCAGGTCAGTTCGCCAAGATCGATTACATCATCGAACCAGCAGAGCCAGGCAGTGACTATGAGTTCGAATCCAAGGTAACCGGTGGTAACGTACCACGTGAATTCTGGCCAGCAGTTGAAAAAGGCTTCAAGCTCAGTATGGTGAAGGGAGTACTGGCGGGCTATCCACTGCTTGACATCAAAATCACGCTGCTGGACGGTGGTTTCCACGCAGTCGATTCATCTGCGGTAGCGTTTGAGATTGCAGCGAAAGCGGCTTACCGTCAAACCATCCCTAAAGCGGGGCCTCAGATCATTGAGCCAATCATGAAAGTGGATGTGTTCACACCAGACGATCATGTCGGCGATGTGATCGGCGATCTTAACCGTCGTCGTGGCATGATCAAGTCTCAAGAAGCGGGTATCACCGGCGTGCGTATTAAAGCCGATTGCCCACTGAGTGAAATGTTTGGCTACATTGGCGACCTGCGTACCATGACCTCGGGTCGTGGCCAGTTCTCAATGGAGTTCTCTCACTACCTGCCATGCCCGAAGAATGTTGCAGACGAGGTGATCAAGGAAGCTCAGGAGCGCAACGCGAAGAAATAATTCGCTAGCGATCAAGCCGCTGACTTCATTTGGGGTCAGCGACATAAAAAAGGGCGGGGCCATTAATGGTCCCGCCCTTTTTTATGGTTAATACAAAGAGAAAATATCAGCCATTCGCCTGAGAAGAGGAGGCCGGCACTAGTTTAACCTTATGCCCCCCCTCACCAGCGGTGACAGGAAGCGCTGTCATCTCAGCCTTCCGCTTGCCGACAGCCCTGAGAAACTCCATAAAAAAAGCAACTACCACACCAAAAACAAGGCCGGCAAAAGCGGCAAAAATGATTGTCACAAGCGAGCGAACCGGCTCAGTATCACCTTCCATTGGCGGCACAAAAAACCGCGTAGGACTCATCGCATCGAGACCAAATGTCAGTTGCTCAACCTGTAATAGCTTACGATCAATTGCACCCGCACTATTGAACTCAAATAGTTCCACCTCTCGCCTCAACTGCTCGACAGGCATCTGAGTCGTCACCAATGAGCGCTCATGCTCAACTTCGATCAGCTCAAACTCCTTTTTCATTAAGTCGATTTTTTTCTGCGCCTGCAGACGCGCCACTCGGCTTGTTATCAAATCGTTCTCCAACACAAGTTCTTGCTCTGGAAACGCGATCACCAGACGCTGTTCAAGCGCTGCCAGACGTGTTCGGTTTCCTTGAATCACATTGTCAATCAATAATAACGCAACCCCATCGACACCCTCAGAGGCCCCAGCAACCACCGACACACTACGCTGTAATGCCTGCTTAATCTGCCCATCAAGATCAAAAATCTCTTTTTCCAATAGCTGCCGTTCTGTCTCAAACCTGGAGCGTCGTTTTGTCAATAGCACCTCGCCCCTGCGCAGCGCGGCAAGTGACTGTTCTGCCGCATCAATCGCCTGTTTTGCACGCTCTTTTTTTGCCTCAATGGTAAATGGCATCTCCAGCCGTTCTAATGTCATTTCTGACTTTATAAGGCGATCTATCAGCACCTGTCTATTGTTAACAAGGAGCATTGGCTCCTGCATCATAGCCAGTTCGCGCCGCTGAACTTTCAGCTGATGCTCTAACCCTCGGCGCTGCGGCGCTATTAGTCGATCATGGTCTTTTGATAACATCGCCACAATCTCTTCATGCATGACACGCTGCACTGCTGCTGAAACAGAACCAAGACTCGTCAACACAACCAGCTGATTATTTCCTATCGCCTTAATCCTTATATCAAGACCCTTATTTTGATCACGGTAAATACCCAGCACCAAAGGAATGTAAACCTGGTTAAGTTTGTTCAAAGATACTACAGCGGACTCCAGTGGCACTAATACCCCGCCAAAAGTCTCAGCAGCACCCGGAACATTGTTCGAGGCCAACTCAATAGTCGAGACATAACTATACTGCTCTTTTTTGAATAGCGTTACCGCCGCCAGCGCCAGCGCCATAGGAAAAACCATCGCACTGACAATCAACCACTTATATCTCGCGAGAATCAACCATAATTCAATAATGTTAATTTCATCCTCGTACGTCTTCGAACGTCCAAAGCCGTCAGGTGAATCCTTGCTCATATATACCTGCTCCATTCAAAACATATGTAGGACAAACAATTACCATTCGAACCATACACCAATACGACAAATCTTACCTACCTACACCGCCAAAAATACACATTGAAATGCCATAACACGGATGACAGGGATCAAGAATGGCAAAGCGGGGCGCTGTATTATTATTTAACTACCGTCAAATGTGAACGATCCGGCTTCTTCTCTGGCGGCGGCGTAGGAAGGTCATCCTCTTCCTCTTCCAACACCATTCCCTGCCCATTCTCACGCGCGTAGATCGCAAGTACAGCGCCGACTGGCACACTTACCGTCATTGACTGACCATCAAAGCGAGCATCAAACTGAATCCATTCGTTACCCAATTCAAGACTGCGCACTGCACTGCCATTGATATTAAGAATAATCCGGCCGTTTTCGATATATTTTTCCGGCACCACAATGTCAGGCACCATCGCATTCACCAGAATGTGCGGCGTGAAATCGTTATCGACAATCCATTCATGAATGGCGCGAATCAGATAAGGCTTGCTTGGGGTCATTTCCATGGGTAAAAATTTCAGCGGCATTTAATATAAAACAAAATCGACAATACCCTGGTCTATCGCACGCCAACGTCAACAGAGTGCGGCGAACAAAGTGCATGTAGTAACTATCTAAGCTCTTTTTCAGCCTCTGTCAGGCTTGCTTGAAAGGCTTCACGTGCAAACAGACGGTCAGCATATTCCTGTACGGGTTTCGTCTGCGCGGGCAGCTTAATGCCATAATGCGGCAGGCGCCATAAGAGCGGTGCCAGACTGCAGTCAATCAGCGAAAAATCATCACTCATAAAGTAAGATTTTTTAACAAAGATAGGTGCAATCAAGGTCAGGCCATCCTGAATCGTCTTACGAGCAGCGACAGCCCTGACGTTATTACTGCCAGTCAGATCACCCAGCAAGCTATACCAGTCGAGCTCGATACGGTGCAACATCATGCGGCTACGCGCACGCGAGACCGGGTCTACCGGCATCAACGGAGGATGCGGGTAACGCTCATCTAAATACTCAACAATAATCTGCGAGTTATAAAGCACCAGATCACGATCCACCAGCGTCGGTACCGAGCTATATGGGTTAAGATCAATCAGATCTTCAGGCAGATTATTTTTATCAACACTGATCACATCAGCGGTAATACTCTTTTCTTCAAGAACAATGCGAACACGATGACTTAAAGGGCAATCGACCTCTGAATACAAGGTCATTACAGGTCTTCTGGTGGCAACTGTGCCCATTTAGCAAACTCTCCTAAATCATATAGCAAGCGGAAAAACCGAACAAGACCGACAATAATAACATACTCAAAGCACCCACGTCACAAATGCCTTTTTTCCTTTTTTATTAACAAAATGCGACCTTTGCACGAGAACTCGTTTTCGTTCCAGCAAGGCATCAATGGTCGAAAAAACGGAGTTTACACGAAGTAAATGAATATTTGAGATCATTGATAACGCAGCTGGAACGGAAAATAGACTCGTGCAAAGGTCTCAAAGTGTTACTGCTCTCTTTCCTTTTTAATCACCTCGTATGCGGTGCGAATTTCATGTGTCTTATCTGCCGCAATCTTCATCATCTCTTCTGGCAATCCTTTTGCCACCAGCTTATCAGGATGGTGCTGACTTGTGAGCTTGCGGTAAGCTTTTTTGATCTCTGCATCGGTCGCATTCTTCGACACATCGAGAATTTTATGGGCGTCATCCAGTCGCATACCACCACTGCGCCCGGCACTGCCACCGCTGCGCAGCATCGCCTCCATCTGATCGAATTCAGCACGCGAAAAGCCAAGACGCTGGCAGATATATAACAGGATTTTTTTCTCGGCCTGATCCAGACTGCCATCCGCAAAACTGGCCTGTAGCTGAATCTCAAGAAAGACTCGCATCAGATCATGACGACTATGACACTCCTGTTTGAGCTGAGTGAGTACCTCATCAAGCGGAAACGCATCCGCCTTGCCTTCATTAAAGAGCCTGATCGCCATCTTCTTCAGCGTCGGATTAAGCTTCATCTGCTCCATCAACGTGCGCGCCATCTGAATCTCATTTTCAGAAACACGTCCATCGGCCTTGGCCAGATGTCCCATTACCGAGAAGGTAGCGGTAAAGAACGCCGTCTGCACCCGCTGGCGACCACGAAAACGGTTCACCTTGCTATCCAGGCCATGCCCTATCGCAACACCCAGCAGCGCCCCCAGTGGCCCACCCAGCATAAAACCAAAACCACCACCCAACAGCTTCCCAAACCAGCTCATTTAATGCTCTCTTTAAAATCTGTGTTTATTTTACATCACTGGAACAACGTTCATCATCCCAGCACAGAGCGGGATCCAGCAACACACCAATGTTAAAACATCGGGATCCCGGCCTGCGCCGGAATGGCGGTAAATGAATGGATCAGCTCTTCTCTGCTTATTTAACCACAAGACTGCCACGATACATCTGCATCTGGCAACTAAAGCGATACTCGCCCGGCGTGAGCGGCCCCACCACCAGTGCTGTTTTTTCCCCCAGTGGCAGATCAAGCGCGATACCTAACTCATCAAACAACACCTTCTCTGCACAGGGGTTCGGATCACGTCGCTCAAAACCAAGCCTCACCCGCACGCCCTGCGGCACTTCAATATGCGCCGGGGTATAGATGCCGTTTTCGACAATTACCTCAATCACCGTACTGCCACTCGCCTGCTTCAGATGCGGGCGTGACAGCCAGAACCACCAGACGATAAAGCCCATCAAGCCCAGCGCAAGCAGATTGACCATCACATCGATCATTGCTGCGCCCCTTCTGGCCGGAACAGACGCAGACGATTAGCATTGGTCACGACCGTCAACGATGACATCGCCATCGCGCCGCCAGCGACAATCGGGTTGAGCAAAATGCCAAACAGCGGAAAAAGGATGCCAGCCGCCACTGGAATCCCGAGCGAATTATAGATAAACGCACCAAACAGGTTCTGCTTGATATTGCGCACCGTCGCCTTCGAGATCGCAATCGCATCAGCCACCCCATGCAACGACCCGCGCATCAAGGTGACATCAGCACTTTCGATCGCGATATCAGTGCCACTGCCAATCGCAAAACCAACATCAGCGCGCGCCAGTGCAGGCGCATCATTGATGCCATCGCCAACCATCCCAACCACTTCACTCTTTGCCTGTAAAGCCGCCACTTTGGCTGATTTATCGGCGGGTAATACCTCTGCAATCACCTCATCGATACCAACCTGCTTTGCCACCGCTGCGGCGGTAGCGGCGTTGTCACCAGTCAACATCACCACTTTAATTCCAATCTTATGCAGCCGTGCAATCGCCGCCTTTGAATCGCCCTTAATTGGATCCGCCACCGCTACGATGCCTGCCGCAACGCCATCAACTGCGAGGAACATCGGCGTCTCACCCTTTGCCGCCAGCCCTGCCGCCACCTCAGACAGATCGTTTAGCTCAATAGAATGATCTCCCATCCACTTGCGATTACCCAATAACACCCGCGCACCATCAACCTGCGCCCGCACCCCATGCCCAGCAATCGCCTCAAAACCGTCCACTGACGATAAAGAGAAACCACGCGCATTGGCTGCCGCGACAATCGCCTCTGCTAACGGATGCTCTGAGCCAGTCTCTATCGATGCCGCTACATTCAGCAATTTCTCTTCATCCCAACCGGCAGACGGAATAATAGTCGTCACCGCTGGCCGCCCTTCGGTCACCGTACCGGTCTTATCCAGCACCACCGTGGTGAGCTGCCCCGCCCGTTGCAGTGCCTCGCCGTTACGAATCAACACCCCGTACTCGGCCGCCTTGCCCACCCCAACCATGATCGAAATCGGCGTTGCCAGCCCCAACGCACAGGGACAAGCGATAATCAGCACCGTCATTGTCGTCAACAGCACATAGGCCATCTTTGGTTCAGGACCGAAATTAAACCAGATCAAAAAAGTGATCGCCGCAATCAATAACACCACCGGTACAAAGACAGCCGCGATTTTATCCACCATTCGCGCGATGGCAGGCTTGGAGTTTTGCGCCTGCCGCACCATCTCAATAATACGCGCCAGCGCGGTATCTTTGCCGATATGGCTTGCACTAAAGAGAAAGCTGCCAGTCTTGTTCAGAGTGCCGCCCACCACCTCATCACCGATACCCTTCTCAAGCGGCATCGGCTCGCCGCTGATCATCGACTCGTCAACATGAGAGCGCCCCTCAATGATCACCCCATCCACCGCGATCTTTTCACCAGGGCGCACCCGCAGGGTTTCATTCAGCTCAACCTGTTCAATCGGCACGTCGATCTCTTTACCCTCACGCACCACCCGTGCACTCTTTACCTGCAATCCTATTAATCGTTTGATCGCCTCAGAGGTCTTGCCACGCGCGCGCATTTCCAGCGCCGCACCGAGGTTAATCAATGCGATGATCATCACCGCCGCCTCAAAGTAAAGGTGGCGCGCATCAGGTGGCACCAGCGTCGGCCAGAGCAGTATCAAAAATGAAAAAAGCCATGCAGTGCCGGTGCCAAGTGCGATCAAAGTATCCATATTGGCGTTGTGCGCCTTGAATGCCTGCCACGCGCCAGTGAAAAAGCGGCCACCGGAATAGACCAGTACATACAGGCTCGCAAGCGCGACCACCGCCCAAAAGAGACGCCCAACACCATCCAGCATCGGCATCAAGCCAAACAGCATCATTGCCATCAATGGTGCTGCGACTACACCCGCCACCAGCGCCTTCTTCAATAAAGAACGGTAGTAGGTAAACTCCGCCGCCTCTTTCTCTTCCGCCTCTGCAGCAGTACCTTTCAGCTCATCCGCCTCATAACCACCCGCAATCACTGCATCAATTAATGCCTGCGCACTGATACTGCCCGCGACCTGCGCAGTATGTTCGACAAAATTCACCGCCGCGCTATCGACACCCGGCACTGCCTGCAAAATATGCTCAACCGATGCAACGCAGCCTGCGCAGCTCATACCGCCAATAGAGAGTTGGATCTTTTTTTCTGTCATTTGATTACATTCATTTCATTTGATATCACAGCCCATAAGAGCAGCGCAAAACACCGTATGGGTATCATTAGCGCTTCAACGCACGCTGCTCAATCTCATACCACACTCCATATAGCTCATCTGGCCACTGCGCTTGAAACCAGGCAATCACCGCATCGACCTCTGCCGTATTCAGTTTTCCGCCCTGTGCAGGCATCTTGCCTTGCGGCCCGCTGCCATTTTTAATTCGGTCCTGCAAAAAATTGGTCGGATGATGCCACGCATGACCGGTACCATTTAACGGTGGCGGCGGAAACATACCATCGACATCGCGCTTGCGCCATTCAGGATCACCCTCACCATTAACGCCATGACACTGTGCACAGTCTCGCTGAAAAATTACTGCGCCCGCGGCTATCTGCGATTCACTCTGAGGCCTGAAAATAGATTCACCCGACTGTGTCTGGATGATACGCCCTTCCTCTAGTGGCACCGAATCACACCCCAACAACATCAAACAGAAAATGATTAAATAATATTGTTTCACAACCTTAACCGTGACGATTAACTATTTGACTTGATAGTACCATCGACATCTTTAAATACTGCCACCAACGCATTAAAATTATTCGTTTCATCAAACAATATGCCAGCGCGCTGCTGACCACGCTGCGCTAACAATTTTTTTAACGGCTCATCATCATACAAACAAGCAAGCGACTCCGCCAACACAGCCGCGTCACCAGGTGGAATTAACAGGCCGCTTTTATTATCGATAATTATTTCGGGCACACCTCCCGCATTGGTACCAATGACAGCCACGCCTGCGCGCATCGCTTCAACCAGCACCAGGCCAAATGTTTCACAGTAGGTTAGCAATGTGATGACATCAAAACAGGGCATAACCTCCATTGGATTATGGATAAAATCAACAAAATCGAATCGATCTGATAGCCCTTTCTCACCAATTGTTCTCTTTAATTGATCAAAGTATGCTTGATCCATCACATGGCCAATAATCGTGGCACTCACATCCAGCCCTCGCTCGGCCAGCACCACCATCGCCTCAACCAGTAGATGCTGTCCTTTGCCATGCTCAATCCGCCCAAACATACCAATATTAAACGTGTGATTGTTGCTAACCCCTTTAAACTGCGCGCGTCGCTCAGCCGCTTTTTCGGCATTAGCTGCCGCCACACCTAAATAAAGCTGTTTTATCTGCAAAGGTTCTAACGGGAAGTATTTTATCGCCTCTTGTCTCAGCTCATGACTGACCGTTAATACCAGATCTAACTGACCATAAATAAAACGATGATAACGATCTTTTTTATGACGCGTGATCGCCATGTGGCGGGTATAAACTAGCGTCGGCTTCCGTTTTGAGAAATATTTGGCCATTGCCACAAAGGGCTGGTCATTACCCCAGTGGAAATGAATAAGATCAATTTTATTATCATCAATATAGCGCGCTAACTTGATCGCACTAAGTAGTGGCAAAGCCTTAAAATACCAGCTCAAATAGAGCGCCGTCACGCCACCCTCAGCCACGCATGCTGCGACGCAGCTATTCTCCTGAGCAACCAGGTAACAATTAATACCAGCATCATCGGCCAGAAAGCGAGCCTCGCGCCGTGCATGAAGTTCAAGGCCGCCTCGCCCAGCCGAGGTGCATACCACCAATATATTCATCTCATCTACCATAAAAAACATCGCTATTTAGCCGCGTAAAATAGCATAGGTAGCGCATGTCGACTTTATATTTCTTCTCGTTAGTCAAGCATGATCCTTACGAATAGAGAGACACTCATCACCACCCATATCCAGTTCACGGCAGATGAAAGGCCGACGATCATAAATCGTGCAATGCATGGTATTTCGATCTAGCGCCGCACACCAGCCATCATCAAGGCGATGCATTCGGCCACCACCCCACTGGTCAAACTCGACAAACTGCTCAGGCACGCCCGTGTCAGCGAGCAGCAGTACCTCCAGGCGACAACAGATCGCCTCACATTTT
>QIJH01000192.1 GCA_003232725.1 Chromatiaceae bacterium
TTGAAGGAAAGCTGACCTGGCATGATGCTGGCGTTGACTTGAACAACACCTCTTTCGGTGATTTTGAAATGATATTGAATACGGTGGATGGCACCATCAACGGTGTGATACGTGACCTTGATGGACCGATGAAAGTGAATGGCACATTAATTTTACAGCCAACAGGTGAATATGTTTTTGCGGGTACAATAGAGCTGCGTGATAACAATCGTAATGACCTGCGTCAGGGGCTACGCTTTATCGGCTCGCCAAATCCGCAAGGGATCTACACCATTAAGTATCAGGGCCAGTTACCCATGAGTCGTTTGGCTGCGATTTCAGGCTAAAGTGTTGCATGACAATAGAGAATAAAAATGGGTTGGCGCGGTTAGGCCGGTTGGCCAATGGCATCGAATGTTTTGGTGAGTGGAGTGGACGCTGCGTCTCCTGGTTAACGTTGGCATTGGTGCTGCTGGTCAGTTATGACGTGACGATGCGCTATCTTTTCCAGGATGGTTCGGTTGCACTGCAGGAGCTAGAGTGGCATCTCTTTGCGCTGATCTTTCTATTGGGCGCAGCCTATACCTTAAAGCATGATGAGCATGTGCGGGTTGATCTAATCTATCACGCACGCTGGATGAGTGAGCGCCGCCGTGCCTGGGTCGATCTGTTCGGCACGCTTTTTTTTCTACTGCCATTTTGTATCTTGATCATTGTGAGCGCATGGCCGTTTGTCGCAAACTCATATGAATTGAATGAACATTCACCTGACCCCGGCGGTCTGCCTTACCGTTACCTCATCAAAATGATGATTCCACTCTGCTTTGTGTTGTTAGCGGTGCAGGGCATTGCGATCATCATTCGTAGCGTGCAGAAAATCAGCGGAGGCAAAGCGGAACCTGATGCCGTCTCACATAAGGTTTCGCAGGAGCAAGACGGCTGATGGAGATGGAAGTCTGGGCGTTGATTATGTTCGGCGTCGTGATCGCTGCGCTGATGATTGGTTTTCCGGTCGCCTTTACCCTGGGCGCGGTATCGATGGTATTTGGTGGCATCTTTCTTGGTTTTGAATTTTTCGAGCTACTACCGATGCGCATCTGGGGGGTGATGACCAACTTCACACTGCTTGCTGTACCGCTGTTTATCTTTATGGGGATCATGCTGGAGAAGTCCGGTATTGCCGAAGAGTTGCTGGAGACAATGGGGATGTTATTTGGCCGTGTGCGTGGCGGTCTTGCCGTATCGATTGTGATTGTCGGTGCGTTACTCGCAGCCACCACCGGAGTGGTCGGCGCAACCGTGGTGGCGATGGGTGTGATCGCACTGCCAGCACTATTAAAGCATGGTTACCGTACAGAACTTGCCACCGGCACCATTGCGGCTTCCGGTACCCTGGGACAGATCATCCCACCTAGCATTGTATTGATCTTATTAGCGGATGTTATTGGTGTGCCGGTTGGTCAACTCTTTGCCGGTGCAGTGGTGCCTGGCTTTTTATTGATCACCTTGTTTATCATCTTTATCATGATTGTGGCGTGGCGTAGGCCGGCATACGCTCCTGCGATCGATGTAAAAAAACTACAGGCCGAGCGTGGTGATAGCAGCCTATGGATAGCCGTGATTACAAGCCTGGTGCCTCCATTATTATTAGTGGTGGCAGTATTGGGCTCGATCTTCTTTGGGATTGCATCGCCCACTGAATCTGCAGCAGTTGGTGCGTTGGGGGCGATGATATTAGCGATCCTGCGTCGTCGCCTGACGATGCCTAACCTGCAAAGCACCATGCGCCAAACCACACGCATGACCAGTATGGTTTTTTTGATTCTGATTGGTGCGACAGCATTTGGTCTGGTCTTCCGTGGCATGGGCGGTGATATGTTGGTTGAAGATCTGATGATGGCGCTACCCGGTGGCGTGTGGGGCTTTTTATTGGTCAGTATGTTGGTTGTCTTTATACTGGGTTTCTTTTTAGACTTTATCGAAATCTGTTTTGTGGTGGTGCCGATCATTGCACCGATTGCGATCATGATGGATATCGACCCGGTATGGTTTGCAATCATGATCGCGATGAACCTACAGACCTCATTTCTCACCCCGCCGTTTGGCTTTTCGCTCTTTTATCTCAAGGCAGTCGCGCCGCCGACGGTGAGAATTACGCAGATCTATCGAGGGGTTGTTCCGTTTATCATCATTCAATTGTCCGTGTTAGGTTTGTTGATCGCCTTCCCGGATGTTGTAACATGGTTGCCTCAGCTAATGGATGAGATGCAAGGATTTGGTTAGCAACCTTTGTCTATTTTAAATGGATGATAATCAGGAGTAGCGCTTTATGACGACTGAAGAAAAAAAAGAGAAGCCAGTGGCGCATGCAGACCGCCTTGTTTTTAACGGCCTGAAAGGGGCATTGATTGTCACCGTCTTTCTATTCACGCCATTATTAACGATGCTGCTTAATGCGCTTGGCATGGCCTCGATTGCACCGCTTATGAACGCCTTAATGTTTCCCTTATTATTTATCTGTTTTGCTGCGATGGCTTATGGTATGTGGCAAAAAAAGATGAAGGAGATGCAAGATAAGCATGACTCGGATGATTAATGGCTGATGCGGCCTGTTTCTAAACCTCTTTGTCTGTACAGCTAGAATAGCTCAACCCTATGGCGAGCTGGAGGCCGGTTTGCCAGCTGAATCGATGAAGATCTTGGCACACAAAGCGGCCTCATCTTTACGCGATTGTGTTGCTACTTCGCTAAAAATTATTTAGCGCCGACGCCAAAAATTTATTCATTAACGTGACGGTCCTTCGTGCGCAGCATTTCCGCACAATTTTTCTCACTTCGTTCTCTTGTTGTGCTCAATACTGCCACTTCAAATGATGTTACGGCCACTAAAACCGCTGCGGTATTCCTCCGCGAATCGCTATCGTTCGTAGCTGACGGTATGGTCTATCGGTATTAATCGTCCTCGCTTCGCTCTCCATGGCGATCAGTGTTTGTCGGTGGTATCGATAGTGGCTTTTACTTCGATGACATCCGCAAACAATAATCGTTATTTTTTCAGTCAAGAGATGGCGCAAAAAATGAATGGTCATCAAGTGAAAATAAAACTCTTGATGTAAGTTTAAAGTAAGCAGCAATTCAGATAATGATACCTCCTGTTAACTAACTTATTATCTGGAGACAGTTTATGATTAAATTCTGTAAAGCACCTTTACTAGGCTTTATATTTTTATTCTGTGGTGTGGTTGCTGGAACGGCAACTGCGAATGAGGTTTACACGGCCCATATGAGTGGTGAAGGCATGGTTTTGATGTCAAAACTACCGATATTTGATCCTGAGGTGCCGGGCAAAGTGATTGGCTCTTTCGATTATCAATCGAGTATTCCCACTGGTGCTACCGGTAAGCTTGTTTTACAACTTAAAAAGGACGGCAATATACATTACAGACTAAAAGTTGCCTACCAAAATTTGTGGACTAAACCAGACGGGACACCGGGCGAAGTGGGCGTCATACACATCCACTTAGGTAAAAAGGGTTCATATGGTCCAGTAATGTTCGAGCTTTTTAGCCGGAACGACGAAATATATCCAGAGAATGGTGAATATTCAGGTGTATTAACCGCTGATGACTTATTTACCAGACCATTTACTTATGGACCGATTCGGCCAGCATCTCTTGCCGATTACGGGATAAGAACCATGGCAGATGCGCTGAAAGCTATCCGTGATGGCAATTCACATGTAAATCTTCACACAGACAGGCACTGGACTGGAGAAATTGCAGGTAATATTGAGCGGGTAAAGCATAAACCTTATCGCAGACATTAGTCAAAATAAAGGCAGTCAAAAATTACTAAAGAACTGAGCCTGAAAAGATACGAGGTAAGGGATTAAGGATAAGCACGTTTTAATATTTGATTGAACCGCGATTTTTGTTTATACACTCGTCTCGATTATAGACTCGCAGTGAAAGTCATTATGTGCTTATCCTGCTATTACTTGAATCTACTCTTTTAAAAAAGAGTTGCTTATTATTGCTCTTTTATCGTTGCTCCGTAACGTCATCATTCATAAATTTAAGTATGGGTATCCAATACTCTTTTGAATAGGAATCTTGTAGGTCATTGTGGCCAGCCCCTTCAATTTTAATAAATTTTTTCTCTGTTTTTGCGCGATTGAATATTGCTTCTCCCATTGAAAAGGGAACAACGCGATCCTGAGTGCCGTGAATCACTAGCAATGGTGAGTTAAGGTTGTCTATTTTTGTCAAGTTATCAAATGCATCACCTGCAAATGTGGAAATCAATCCTAGCCCGCTTGCTTCGGCTTGCTCCTTTCCGTTAGACAGCGGCGTAACGAGAATTAGTCCATGCAGATTTTTATGTTGCGCGAGATTGGTCGCCACTGTGGTGCCGATTGAACGTCCAAGAATGATGATATTTTTTGCTGAGAAACCAAGCTCTTCAATTGCATATTGATAGGCCGCCTTGCCATCCAGATAAAAGCCTGCCTCGGAAGGGCGGCCTTCACTTTTGCCATAACCTCGATAACTGACGCCGACCACATTGATGCCAGATTTTTGAAGGTGAAGAAGAGCAGGCATTCGATGATAAATATTACCCGCATTGCCATGAAAATAGATTAGTAGTTTTTTAGACGCTGCAAAGGATAGGTAGAGCGAAGTGATTTTTACCTGGTCTTCTGTGGTTATTGTGATTTCTTCTACATTAGCGGGTAGGTTTTCTGTCGCAATGAGATTGCCTTTGTGTGGATGAAAGGCGAAGTGGTTTACGATGGGTTTGCATCCGGCTGTCACGAATGAGAACAATATTATAACTAGCAACGTACCGTATGATTTTATCATTTTTTATTGTACCGCCATGATGGCTGCTGAGTATAAGTGATGCCTTATGATTTAGCACCTTACAATGGGCAGGGTCGTACACCTGAATGATCCCGGTAATTTTGTGACTTCTGAATAATCAAGCAGAATGGGTTCGACTCCTTTTTCTGACAATAGTGATGCCAACCGCTTACTCTTTTCTTGCATTATCACTTTTTTTGGTGAAAGGGAAAAGGTATTGATTTCAATGTTTCTAGTTTCCTGGTCTGTTGCTTCGATTAGGTCAAAGTTATTTTCAAGCCATTGCAGTGATGCTGGTTTAAAGCTTGTGGGGTGAATAAATCCAACGTCCTGAGTTGGAATGTTGAATTTGGTGTCTAAATGAATAATCCCTCTATGAGAGAATTCAATGGTGATGATCTCTCGTTCTATGCCCAGTTCCTCCAGTTTTTCACGTAAACAGTGAATGCCTGTCATATCGGTCTCTTCACTCAAACCAATGATGATGTACTGTTCATGAACGATGACATCGCCGCCTTCAATTGACCCTCTTTCTAGTGACACAACATTTGAGAGTCTCGGCAGAATGTTTTTTATGCCAGCTTGTTCTCGTTTTCGATAAGGGCGCCTGGGGTTGGCGCAGAAAAAAATGTTATCAATCGCAAAGCCAATATCTCTGGTGTAATGCTGTGTTGCACAGCCGTGTACTGGATCTGCAGATAACACCTCAATACCGTTGGATTTCATCAGTTCAATAAATGATAACTGCTGCGCGACAACTTTTTTATAGTCATAAAAGAAGTTGAATTTATTATGCCAAAGCTGGTAAATAAGCGGGCTATCAACTCCGCCGTTAAAAAATATTGAGCGCAATACGATAGGTGATGCCAAACAAGTGATAACTTTCTTGAGCGCTGCTGTTTCAGATGGAATATGAACATTGATTGTGACGCTATCAGTCTGTTTCATCATGTTTGGCATTATTGAATTGATTATTCGAAATAAGTAACTACGCTAACAATGGAAAATGTAACTATTCAGCTCACTCCTGAAATCTGCCATTTCTGCGTTGAAAAATGATCATTTACACCTGTAAACTCATATTTTTCGTCTTAAACTGACAGTTTTCAGAAGCAATCTGAATAGTGACATACCCATCTTCCACTATGCTGAATAGTTACTGGAAAATAAAGGATACAACCCGCTTATCGCTATTCAAATGGCTTTTCAGGAGAGCTGGATGAGTCGTTATAAAACAAATTTAATTATCGACTTTGTGAGCGAGTTCAAATAATCAATATTAAAGTGATGGCTTGATATGAAATAGTAGCTAAAGTGCATTGCTTAAGAATGGGTAGGCATCTTAATGGAGCATGCTCTATATTAAGACAATAACATTTCTTTACTACAGCTAGATTAAGGATAGCTCTGCTGAATTGTGATAATCCACGCTATTAGATCTATCGCACCAATAAGTAGTGAGTGCAGTGAATCATAAAATTATTTCCCCCTCTAAAATCACTTGCCCCAATACGGCAAGGATAGTTCACCGAGAACGCCTTTTTAACGAATTAGAGAGTGCTCGACAACAAGCTAAAATCATCTGGATCGCCGCACCCGGTGGTTCAGGAAAAACGACGCTGGTTTCCAGCTATTTAGAAAGGCAACAAATCTCGCATTGCTGGTATCAGGTGGATGAAGAGGATGGTGACCCAGCTACTTTCTTTTATTATCTAGGGCAAGCAGGAAAATTAGCCGCACCGCGTAGAAAAAAGGCGGCCCTTAAATGGACGCCCGATCATCGGCAAGGAATTTTGGCCTTTACGCGTCATTTTTTTAAAGACCTCTCATCCAGGTTGAAAAATGACGGCCTTATTGTACTGGATAACTACCAGCTGCTGTCCGAGGCATCTGTAATTCCCTCATTATTAGCCACCATCGCTGAATCATTAGATTCTGGAATTTCGCTGATCATTGTTAGTAGGCATCGGCCGCCAGCGTCAGCGCTTTCGTTGATAGTTAAGCGCCAGCTTATTGTGATAGACGACAGAAAATTAAGGTTTACTGAGCATGAGTGGTTAGTGGCCAGCCAACTATTTGGCTCAAAACAGCCTCAAGAGAGCTTGTTGTTAATGTATAAGAAGCTGGATGGGTGGATAGCCGGACTGGCTCTTTTGCCTAATGCTGAAAATGGATTTGATTTTGCAAACAGATCCAAATTAGGCAGTGAGATGTTAGACGTCTATATCGCTGAACAGTTTTTGTCCTCTTTGGACACTGAAACTAGCGAGCTATTAATGAACGTTTGTTATCTTCCACATATTACTGATTTCTCAGCGGCAATGATCGTTAGCCAGATCGAAGAGCCAAATAAATTTTTGGTTAAATTAGCACAGAAAAATCTCTTTGTACTGCGGCATGGTGAAAAGGGGTACACCTTACACCCTCTCGTTAAAGAGTATCTACAGCAACGAGCTGTTGACAAACTTTCAAAACAGCAGTTGCATGATTTACTGTATAAAACAGCCGAGGCATTACTGCATGAAGGTAGCTATGAAGCGGCCGCAGATCTATGGCTTGAGTTGAAGTCGTGGCAGCCGTTACTGGCTATTATTTTAAAATATGCGCCGGAGCTATATGATGCTGGGCGTATAGAGCAGTTACAGTATTATATTAGCGCTCTTCCCGCAGAACATATGCTTGATGAGCCGTGGATCAACTATTGGAACGGTAAATTATTAACGTTCAAGGACGTTGTTTCTGCGCTTAGCCTGTATGAGATCGCTTATGCCGGCTTTATTAAGTTTGAGGATGCCCGTGGCGCATACCTTACATGGTATACGGTGGTGTCAACTATTTCTAGTACGTTGCAGGGTGCCAATCATCTTGCGGCATGGGTGCGTCGTTATGATGAGTTAAGTGTTCGTTACCCGATACCTCCACCTGAGTTGTCAAAGGGCGTTGTAGAATCAGCATTGTTGGTGGCATATTTTTTATCCGGCCAGAACACAAGTAAAAGAAAGTCTCTGCAAACGCGCCTGGCGTTAAAAATCACTGAAACAAAAGATTCGCATCGATGTTTAAAAATGATGTCGAACTATGTTTTTGTGGCCTCTGTTTCTGGCATTAAGGATCAGGATAAAGTTATTGTTGAGAGTTTTGAGCGAAGCTTGTCAAATTTAAAAGATTGCGACGCAATGTTATACCTTGGCGCAACACTTTATGGTGCACTGTCTGCCTGGGCATTTAATGATTTTAACAAATTGTTAAAGTTGGAGCTGCAAGCCTTGGACGTTTCAAACGAGAGCGGGGTGAGTGTTTTTGATAGTCATATCCATTCCCAGATTGTACTGGCAGCATTGGGATTGAAAAAATTTGATCTCGCTAAAAAACACATTAATTTCTTAAAATCAAACCTAGCCGAAGAAGATTTGATTTATCAGTCGCTGTATATGGTCTGTATTATTTCAGCTGCAACGGTGATGGATGAATATAAAAACTTGGATAGTACAACAAAGTGTTATTTGAATAATCTTGAAAACACACATATACCTGTATTTATTTTTCACAATAGAATGTTATATCTCTATTATTTATGTGCGCGGCAGAAAACAGAAGAGGCGTTATCAATGCACGATACTCTTCTGGGCCAGGCAAATAATCTGGCGTTCCCTGCACAGTTAACTCGGTTTTATTTGATTTATGCCAAGGTTTTCTTTGATATTGGTGAGTTTGAGAGTGCTGACAATTACTTGGCTAAAAGCTTTTCAATGGCAAGTAGCAGCGGGGTGATCACCTATATCCACTGGCAACCAGAGTTAATGACCTGGGCTTGTCAACGCGCACTTTTGTTGGAAATAGAGACAAGCTATGTGCGGCATTTTGTAAAAAGTCATTATGATAACCTGCCGAAACCGGTCACTGTATGTTATCAGTGGCCCTGGGCTTTTCGCGTGTCTACATTTGGGGCGTTTCAGGTCAGTGCTGAAAACCGAACTCTACATCAGAAGTTGCGTGCTGGTAAACCGTATGCTCTGCTCAAAGCATTAGTGACAGCTCAAGGTGAGTGCTTGTCATGTTTTTCGATCAAAGAAAAACTATATATCGACCATGATTATGAGAAAGCATCGCAACTGTTCGATACACAAATCCACCGTTTAAGGAAACACTTTCATAATGATCGAGTGATTTTGCGAGATGGAGAGAGTATCAAATTGAACCTGCAATTTTTTTGGTTAGACACACTTGAACTTGAAGTGCTTGGAAAGCAAAAAATTACAGCAGAAAATGCGCTAAAGGTAGTAACCCGGTTGCAACAAATTTATAAAGGCGAATATCTACCAGATGATGATGCGCTAGAGATTGTGGCTATTCGAGAGCGTTACCGGAACATGTATTTAGCAATGCTGTTCAAGTGCATAAATCATATGCAGGAAGAGACTGAAATAGCCATTGATATCTGTCGTAACGCACTGATGCTTGAGCCTTTGTCTGAGCCGCTATATCGAAAATTAATATCTATTTATCTGTGGCAAGGAAATCGGGATATGGCGCAGGCAACGCTTTCACAATGTCGCATGATCATAAAGCGCCATCTTGATAGCGATATTTCGAGTGAGACCTTGTTACTGCTAGATACCGCAGTATCAGAGTCTAAGCAGGCTGTTTCTTGATGCTTGGCTTAAGCGGTTTTGGTTGTGTTAATTGCACTATAAATAAACTGAGTGCGATTAGCGTAGCGGGGAGGATAGCCACTGCTACAGAAGCAGTGGCTATTAAGCATTATTCCACTAGTGTTAGCCCACTGGGTACACGCTTTGGAACATCATGCCGTAGATCCAAACTGTTGGGGTCGGTGAGCGAATGGAGAAAATCCATGAGATTGCTGAATTTCTTTCTGTTAAGTTTAGTTTTCCCAAGCTCATTGGCACTACCGATCGCAGCCACTAGTGCAGGATCATTCATCACATAGCAATCGATGCTATCTAAATCTTCTCTTGATGGCAGTCGAGGTTGTGTTTGACAGTCGTAGTGCCTGAGTGAAGCGATTGGATTTAAATGGTGTCGCACGACATCCTGCAGCGTATCGAAGGCTCCGCTGTGACCCCATGGCCCGGTCAAGGCCACATTTCTTAAGGGTGGCGTGCGGAATTGATAACGGTGTGATATATCATCCGTTACCGCTTCTCGGCCAAAGTCCTCATGTCCACTTGCACCATGCCCTTTGCCAGGCCCAATTTGTGGCATCGCGATAGCATGAAATTGCATGTCGGTTTGGAATTTTCCCGAATGGCAGCGTGAGCATCCTGCTTGCCCATAAAATAACTTTAAGCCTTTTTGAGCAGATTTACTGAGCGCTTTTTTCTCACCACGCAAGTAACGATCGAACGGGCTGTTATCAGCGCGCCATGCGCTGCTTTCAAATGCGGAAATTGCATTGGCAGCATGTGCATAGGTGATCTCGTTTTGGCTAATGCCAAAGGCTCGATTAAACAGCATCACATATTCAGGGTTGTTGCGTAAGCGATCTGCGATGAGCGCCCAAATACCATCCGACCCTGCAAGGTTGCCGATTGCGGCAGCATCAGCGATGGCATTTTCACCTGCCTGCCCTGCCATTTCAGTGGGTGATGTGACGGGAAACATGGCTTGTGCGGCGAGCACATTTTCTAGGTTATAAGGCAGGTCATCACCTGCGGGTGACCTGAAACCGCTGGGTTGAGAGTCATCAACTTCAACTCGTCCATCATGAAACAGTGTGGTCATTGACTTCGCACCCAATGAGAAAAGAGGCGGTGCGTTACGTGGCACACGTTCAATAACGGCGTCTCTATCTGTGCCGGTATCTCGTGTTACACCCAAGCCGCGAGCACCTTCGCCTATAGGCAGCGATAACCCATCTCCGGTATCCGTTAGTCCATGATGGCAGGTGGCGCATGCGATGTTTTTATTGCCACTGAGTAATTTATCAAAGAACAGGGATTTCCCTAAAGCGACTTTAGCTTTGAGTGGGTGGCCATGATCATAATAGTCGTGATCATCTGGCGCGGCGGGCAAACTACCTTCATGAGCCTGTGTGTTAATGCTGATAAGCAAGGCAGATATGGTAAGCGTAATAAGTGAAAAAGGTGTTGTATATTTAGCCACTGATTGAACCTCCTTGTATTGTTATTTTGTAAGCCTCTTTAATCACCGAGAGTTATTTTATAATTATGAGACCTTGGCGTGATTTAAATTTTTCGTGCCAAGGTCTCATTAAGGTTATATCAGGTATGCTAGCGAGGCGGCAATGAAAACTTATTGCGTACCCGCTATATCAAATATCAACTGAAAATGGAGATCTGGGCCGCCCTGAGGTCGAACCTCTGAAGGCGTTCCCCCATACACACGGTGATCCGAGTGATAGGCAACGAGTAAATTACTGGCGACCTCGTTGATATTAAAGGGAAGCATGCGCTCCATCGAGGCTTTGCCTTTCCGGTCTGTGACAAACACACTGGGGATGCCACCAAAAGGTCCTGGCGGGCCTGACAGGTTAAACTGCCAAACTGTATAGACACTATTGGGGAGTAATCCTTTTATTTTCATTTTTACCTTGCTCATGCCATTGCGAAGCACTTTGATTTTCAGCATGGATTCGCCACCTTTTGTCCAGTCGGCAATGGTAATGGGGTTTGGGTTGCCGGGGTAAACCAGTCCACGTGTAGGATTTTCTGCACTAATGGAGTCATCAATTACCACTGGCCAGTGCTCATTAGTTATCCGATCTCTTTCTGTAATGTATAACGTTGGAACATGTCGTAAAGGCACAGGTTCGGAGCCATCGATAGGAATGTTGTAGAGCACCTCATGTATATGGGTTTCACCTAACACAGGTTCTTCAAAGCCATTTTCTGTTTTAACGTACAAGGATGGCAATCTAAAATCGAGTACTGGTTCGCCTTGAATAACCGTCTTGTTGTCATCGCAGTTTTCACAATGTGCAAAAGCAGATTGCTGCATTATTATGGCTAATAATCCTGTGGTGAATATCGATATAAACTTTTTCCCGTTCATTGTGTTAACTACCCCCATAAAAATTATTGAATAAAACTAACGGCATTAGTTGATCTGTTTTTCCCAAATCAATTGCAATTAGCATGTGTGTCACCGCTTAAGAGAGGTTGATGATTTTCAACAGCGCTTTAAGTGATTAACACCTCTTGAACAGTAATGGGTACCCCTGACATTTCGCTGACAAAAAAAATACTTTTTATTAATTAAATTAATCAAATAGATAGGCGGGTATTGTGCGTGGAACTTGTCTGTTGGCGCACAAATGGTTCGCTTAAATCTTAAATTTTCGGTGCGATAGTGATGTGTTGTTTGAATACCCGTTAGATTTTATTTTGATTCGTGGCGCGGGCGACGCTGAGTTACTTATTAAAAATAGGGCTTTGCTGGGGGATAGTATGCGCGCCTAATTTTCTGAATAGGCGACACTATCCTATGAATTTTTTTTACATTGAGACCTTTGCACAAGAACTAGTTTTCGTTCCAGCAAGGCATAAATGATCGAAAAACCGAAGTTTACACGCAGTAAATGACTGTTTTGAGGTCATTTATAACGCAGCTGGAGCGGAAAATAGACTCGTGCAAAGGTCTTATATTGCTAGGCAGTGTAAAGGGGGGATGGTCTGATTTATAGCCGCCACCCCCAAAAAAATAAAAATTCCGCAAACGGCCACATATCAGAAGCATGTCGATTCCACGGTTTTAGGCTGGTATAGAAGACAGTGCCCGTTTCAGATTTATTGCCGAAAGCTTTATCTTCCCCCACTCGCCAATCAAGTGCCCACCAGCTCACCAGTAATCGTTCTAAAGGTTTGTGCGAGCCTTTTACATACCCTTTACGGCTGCCTTGAGTTTCGAAGAACGAGGTGTTGCGGTTTTCACTGAGTGGCAAGGTCATCAAATCGGTAACAGGGGCGATGTTAAGTCTCTTTATAGGAAACTGATGCGCGATTTCATCCATGGATTGCAGCTTGATATCCACTACGCGATGGGTCTCATTTTTTAGGTGGATGGTGATGCGAGTTGCCTCTGCCAATGGCTCGGAAAATTGAAGTCGCCCTGGCAGTGTTATCCCGTAAATCCATTGTGAATCGGTTGCCCACGATTCGGGATATGCGGTGGTAGGCAGAAAGCTGGTCGGCACAATGGCGAGGAAACAGCCGCAAGTGTGAACCGTGGTGATGAGTAGCGGCCTGTTCCTTGCATCCAGTGTTACGACTGTCAACAAACCGTTGTTGTTACCCGCGGTGATATGAAATGGAAGGAGGCTGAACGGTGTTTTTTCAAAGTGAATACGGTAGATCAAATTGGTATAGCTACCGAGAGCGGTGGTGAAGTTTTGGCGATCAACGTAGACAAACGGCTGAGTAACATCGATATCGATCTGCTCATCGTCACTATCACTTAAGCGAGCGCGCGGTTTGCCAATGCGGTTAAAAGCGTGTGTGGTTTGTTCGGCAATAAAAATGGGTGCAAAACGAGAGAAATCTGTTGCCTGATCGTTAACTACGTAAGCAGTGGAAGAGGAACTGTGGTTTTGAATTGAATCGTTGTGGGGGCGAGAAGTGGCGCAAGCAGAGAGCAAGACGAGCACTACCATGAATGCTGGCTGCATTACCTTCAACCTGTTATTGGGTGGTTTTACATACATATTGATATGCTATGTTGGACAAAGGAATTATCTGGTTAACGTTAACAGATACACGAGGGACGTGGAATTATGAGCGCATCATTTTTGCTGGAACAGATCGGTATGCCTAAAGATCCGTTATCTGAGAATAAAATCCTGCGTCATCGTTTAGATGAGTTTATTGTTGAAGCGCGCAAGAATGAGCGTAAGATGCGCCGTTTTCAGTCGCTGGAATTAAAGCTGATTGGCCTTAGTTCAGTGAAAGACTTAATTGAGACGGTATTGGCGCCAGATTATGCGACCTTTCGCTGGGACGAGGTGACGCTACTACTGCTGGATCCTGAATACGAAATTCAACGAGCGTTGGAAGACGAGAGCGTCGAGCTGAGTTCTATGCCTCATCTGATGTTTTCTTCATCGAACGATGACCTGAATGCCTATTATCAGATGTCTCTTTTTCCAACACTGGGCGCGTATCGCGCGCGTCAACATGCTACCCTTTTTCCTGCGCGTCGTCGTACACCAAGGAGTGTTGCACTGTTGCCACTGGTGCGTCAGGGCAAGCTGATCGGCAGTCTCAATGTCGGTAGTTACTCTGCAGAGCGTTTTGAGCGTGGCGTGCGAACTGATTTTTTCTGCCTTGAAAATGCGGTTAACATTGAGCGCCTGAAGCGCCAGGGGTTGACCGATACACTGACGGCGATCAATAACCGTCGATTTTTTGATCAGCGTCTTAAAGAGGAGGTGGGGCTGGCGAAGCGAAATAAGCGCTTGCTCTCCTGTCTGTTGCTGGATGTCGATCTGTTTAAAAAGGTGAATGACAGCTATGGCCATCAGGTGGGTGATCTGGTGTTGCGTGATGTGGCGGCACTGATTCGTGCGCAGATGCGTGGCAGTGATGTGCTGTCGCGTTACGGTGGCGAAGAGTTTTCGGCGTTACTATCGCAGGCGGGTGAAGAGGAGGCACTGGAGGTGGCGGAGCGTATTCGAGAAAGTATCGAGCAACACCTTTTTAGTGTCGATGGCCATGCTGATTTCTCAGTGACCATCTCTATCGGTGTCACGACCTTTAACCCCGCACAGAATGGCGAAGCCGCGATGGGTGTGCCGGGTGAGTACTTGGTTGGCCAGGCTGATAAAGCGCTCTATGAGGCCAAGGCAAACGGCCGCAACCGTGTCGAGAGTAGCGGCGTGCTTGTGATTACTTAACGTGCAGCCCACACTCTTTGTTGTCAGGGTCTTCCCACCACCAACGTCCAGCTCGAATATCTTCACCAACTGATATGGCGCGGGTGCAGGGTGCACAGCCGATGCTGGCGTAGTACTGATCGTGCAGTTTGTTGTACGGCACCTCAAAGTGGTTGATATAAGCCCACACATCCTGGTTTTTCCAGCTGCTCAGCGGGCTGAATTTCTGCAGGCTGTTGCTTTCGTCCCACTCTGATTCTGGTAGCTTACCGCGGGTGGGTGACTGCTCGGCGCGCATGCCGGTGATCCACGCTTTTTTATCTTTTAGTGCGCGTTGCAGTGGCAACACCTTGCGAATGCGGCAGCACGCTTTGCGCAGTTCGACTGAGTCATAGAATGCATCCGGGCCATTTTTTTGTGAGTAGGCCTCAATATCAGCGCTCTCTGGCGCATAGATCGCGAACTCACGTTTGTAATGTTTCATCGCTTCCTGGATCACCGCATGGGTCTCCTGCGGCAGGCGGCCGGTGTCGAGGCTAAAGATTTCGATGTCGGGGGTAAACTTACAGATCAGGTCGGTGACGATCATATCTTCGGCACCAAAGCTGTTGGCGAAGGTGGCTGGTGAGTAGTCGTTGGCTATTTGGCTTAGCAGTTGTTTGGCCTGCTTGATTCTGGTTTCAAGGGCAGGGTCTAATCTTGACTCAGTGCTCATGATTTCTATCCTCTTAAAAATAAATTGGGCTGACTATATTGATAGTCAGCCCAAAAATAACATCTATCCGGTTGTTTTTTTAAAGCGTAAATAGTGCTCTTCTTAACAGGGCTTAGCCTGCTTTTTTAATCCGGATACGTGTTTTTTCACCTTGCGCTTCAGTTTCCAGAATCTCATGGCCTTCACTCGCCAGGCTAGAGGCGACCTGTTCCGATGGTTCTCCGTTGGCAAACAGGAAGTCGATCACTTCACCGGTTGAGAATTTACGCAGTTCGTTGCGCGCCTTGATGTAGTGCAACGGACAGCCGAAGGTGCTGAGATCGATCGCCTCTGCGGTTGCTTTTTCAGCGGCAGCAGTTGGAATTGCAGCGACCGAGGCACTGAGGTCGAGCTGCTGGTCGATGGTCTGGCAGGCGCTGGCGGCCTCAATGGTCCAGTGATCCATCGCTTGTGTCAGCTCTGCAAAACTGGCGTCATCGAACTCATTTTGCAGCTTAGTGATCAGTTCGCCAAACTCCGCGACCTGCTGGCCAAGCGTGGCCTGTGCCGGTAGTGCTGTCTGTAACAATGCGCCAATTTCTTGCAGGTCGTCGAGTGGTTTTTCACCGGCGAGGAACAGCAGTGATTGGCCAACGCGACGCCCCACTTCTGCGGCACACTCGAGAGCATCGTCATATTTACGTTGTAGCAAAAAAGCGTTGCGATAGGTGCGTTCGGTGGCCGCTTCTGAGAAGTTGGCGGCCACGGTTTCCTGTGCGGCACCGGAACATTCACCACCACCGAGTTGCAGTACTTTAAAGTCGTTCTCGTCGCCGTGATCATTCATCACATCAGCCATTTCGTGTTCTTCGATGGTCGCAATATCAACCAGTAGTTCTTTAAAATAGGCGCTGTCTTTGCCTTGCGCCCAGTGAAAAAAGCTCTCGTCGCCATTGTGATCAGATTTGTAGGTCGCTTTCACTTTTTCGATGGCAGTCTCGATGCGCGCCGAAGGCACCGTCGGCCCTTTGACTGCAATCGCGCCGCCGTTACGGCCATCACCCCCGAGGTACATCTGGTAATGGGGGATCAGCTTGCCATGTTTGCGTTTACCTTCACCGTAAATGCCGATGTCGCCAGTCTCTGGCTGAGCACAGCCGTTATGGCAGCCACTGACGCGGATGCGCAGGTCATCGTCACCGCCGCTGAGTTTAGGGCCAAGGATGGTCGATGAGGTAATGCCGAGGCGACAGGTTGAGGTGCCAGGGCAGGCGACGACGTCGTTACCGGTTTCTGGCTGTTTGAGTGAGAGTACAGCGAGATCCGCATGAACTGCTGCGATTTTCTCATCGGGCACACCGACTAGCACCAGGTTTTGATCCTGTGTGGTGCGGACATCGACGATGCGGTGAGCGCGCATCAGTGTCGCCAGACCACGCAACTGTGCAACGGTGATGTCACCAATTGGCAGTGCGATTGGCAAGATGTTGAGGCCATCCTGCTTCTGCGCCAGCACAGCGCGTGGTGCGCCTGGGTTGTTGTAACCGTTGCCAGATTTAGGTTCGGTCCATTTGGCCGCTGGCAGGGTTTTGTCAGCGAGGGCTGTGATGGTACGTGCCAGCTCTTCTTTGTATTTTTCGATAAAACCATCTTTACCAAATTTATCGACCAGAAACTTGATGCGAGATTTGGCGCGCATGCGGCGGTTTGAGTAGCGGTTGTGCAGCGAGATAATGGCCTCCATGGAGGCTAATAATTGACTTTCAGGAATAAACTCTTCAACCGTGATCGCATGGCGTGGTTTGTGGCCAAGACCACCACCGGCAAGGATTTTAAAGCCTGGTACGCCATCTTTTCTGGTCGCCACTACGCCGAGATCGTGAATCATCGCCTGTGAGCAATCAGACTCACAGCCGGAGAAACTCATCTTGAATTTACGTGGCAGATGCTGGGTCAGTGGATAGCGCAGAAAATGCTGTACCACATTGTTCAGAATCGGCGAGATATCGGTGTGCTCATGCGGGCAGACGCCAGCCAGTGGGCAGCCGGTGATGTTGCGCACGGTGTTGTTGCACGCCTCACGTGAGGTCATATTGGCTTTGGCAAGATGGCGAATCGCATCCGGGGTCTTTTCCAGTGGAATGTAATGCACCTGAATCGCCTGGCGGGTGGTGATATGGGCGGTGCCATGTTGAGAATATATCGGCAACATGTTCTGCCTGATTTGCATTGAACTGACCTGCTGGCAGCTTGATGCGCACCATGTTAACGCCTTCCTGGCGCTGACCGTAGATTCCCTGTTGCAGGCGCATCGATTGAAAGCGGTCATGGTCGATACGCTTCTCCAGGAATGCTTGTAGGGTTTCTTCGTAGCGCACAAGTTCTTCATCATTGGTTAATGGTTTCGTTATAACCGCCATTGCTTCTCTCCTTCTCTTGCCCTGATTGCGGGCGATATTGTTGTTCAGTTCTTTGTGTTTTTATGCAAACACAGCAAATTTAAGTCCGATCAATAGCAGCATGGTTGCCAGGATCGGGCGCATTATTTTTTCCGGAACAACGGTGCTCATATGGCTACCGACAAAGATACCGGGCAGTGAGCCAGCGAGTAAATAGGCCAGCAGCGTGTAATCAACGGTGCCCATCTGCCAACGGCAGTCAGGGGAACAGCGTGAGCCAGGTCGGTGCCAACAACGCGCATTGTGGGCAGTGATGGATACAAAAACAGTAGTATCGCCGCACCAAACGCACCCGCACCGATGGAGGTGATGGGTACCAGGATGCCTAATAGCACGCCAGCCAATATGGTAACGGGTGTGCGCCATTGTTTCCAGTTTGGCAGTAGTTTTTTAATCCCTTCACCAGAGTGTTGGATGGTGTTTTTGAGGTAAAGGGCGAAGGCGGTTAAGATCAGTGCAACGCCCAGCGAGGTGTTGACCAGCGCATCGATCTGGAAGTCGGGTGAATGAGTGAGCACATTATCCAGTACATAAACGGTCAGGATGGCGGTGGGCAGGCTGCCAAGTGACATCCAGCCGACGATATTCCAGCAGATGGTGCCACGGCGGTTGTGCGAGATGATGCCGCCAGTCTTAGTGATGGCGGCAAATAACAGGTCAGTGCCAACGGCAACGATGGGTTGCACGTTGAAGGCAAAGATCATCAGGGGAGTCATCAGTGAGCCGCCGCCCACGCCGGTAAGACCGACGAGTACGCCAACGGCGAAGCCCGAGATAATATAGATTAATTCCACTGTAGTTTGTCCGGTACCTGTGATGTAACCAGGTGATTTTTAAGGTGTCTTTATATTGTGCAGCACTTGCAGAGGGGCAGATTCTAGCATAATTCAATAGTATCAATAATAATAAATAGTGCTATCTATAGAATTATTAGTTATATAGGGTCAGGTCTGAGATTTAAGAGGTGAAGAGTGAACTTTCAACAATTGCGATATATCCGTGAGGTTGAGCGCTGTGGTTTGAATATCTCCTCAGCAGCTGAGGTGCTACACACGGCTCAACCAGGGGTGAGTCATCAGATTCGCCAGCTCGAAGAGGAGTTGAATGTGCAGATCTTTGAGCGTAACGGCAAACGGCTGGTCGGTGTGACCCAGCCGGGACGAGCGGTACTGGC
>QIJH01000019.1 GCA_003232725.1 Chromatiaceae bacterium
GTGATGAAAAAACTTGGTCTCATATTCTTGTTAGTATTGCCATGGGTCTGCTCCGCAGCGAGCACTCAGGTTGATGGTGTGCGCATCTGGCAAGCACCCGATAACACCCGGGTGGTGTTTGATGTCAGTAGTGCCGACGCTGAATATAAGGTGTTTAAACTCTTAAATCCGCCTCGTCTGGTGATCGATTTCAAAAATACTCGTCTTAGCGGCAAGATGGTTAAGCCCGCTGGCAAGGATATTATCCTGAGAAATATTCGCAGTGCCGTGCGTTCTAATAAAGATTTACGGGTGGTGTTCGATCTTCGTGATAAAACTAAATTCAAAAGCTTTTTGCTCAAGCCTTATAAACGGTATGGACACCGTTTGGTGATTGACCTGTTGCATGGTGGGAGTCAAAAAAATGAACCAGGGGCCACTATTAGCAAGCAGCTTGCGTCAAAAAACAGTGTGAAAGCACGTGCTAAACGTGAACGACGAGATCTCGTGATTGCGATTGATGCTGGTCATGGTGGTGAAGACCCTGGTGCACTGGGGCCGCGTGGTACACATGAGAAAGATGTCGTCTTTGCGATCGCGAAGAAATTAGCTGCCCTGATCGAAAAAGAGAAAGGGATGAAGCCTTTATTGATTCGCGATGGGGATTATTTTCTGAGTCTGCGTCAGCGTACCCAAAAGGCGCGTGATCATCGTGCTGATATGTTTATCTCTATCCATGCAGATGCCTTTAAGGATAAACGTGTTTATGGTTCATCTGTCTACATTTTGTCTGAGAATGGGGCCTCTAATGAGGCCGCTCGCTGGCTGGCTGAAAAAGAGAATGCATCTGACCTGATTGGTGGCGTCAGCCTGGATGATAAAGATAATATGTTAGCGCGTGTGCTGCTCGATCTTTCACAGACCGCAACCAAACAGGCTAGTTATGAGGCAGGTAGAGAGATGTTAGAAGAGCTGAAGCCGTTGGGTAAATTGCATAAGAAAGAGGTGCAGCAAGCCGCATTTGCAGTGCTGAAGTCACCCGATATCCCGTCAATCCTGGTTGAGGCGGCCTTTATTTCGAACCCCAGCGAAGAGAAGAGACTGAAAAACAGGCAGCACCAGAATGTACTGGCCCAGGCATTGTTGAATGGGGTGCGTGAATACTTCACCAAGAATGCGCCGCCGGGGACACTTTATGCGATCAAAGAGCGTCAGCATGTGATTGCCAGCGGTGATACGCTTTCAGCAATCGCGCAGCGTTATCATGTCAGTATGTCGAGTATTCGTTCGCAAAATAAACTCTCTGGTGATCGGGTGCGGATAGGGCAGGTGTTAAAAATTCCGGCGTTTGGTGATGGCTAGACTGACTAGGGGCCACTTCTTTTCGAGTGCCATCGGTTATGATTAGTTAAGCGACAGCGGATTTAAGTCTGTCTATCACTTTAGCTTGATGTGCAATGAGCTGTTCCTGGCTCTGAATCATGTTTAGCATTTCACTGGCTCGAGATACAACAGGCTGACGGTGCGTCCTCTCTTTGATGACTTGCTCAATAATTGAGCGCAGGGCGTGTTCATTGCAGGGTTTTTCAATGTATCGCAACACCTTCGCTTCATTGACAGCACCGTAGAGTGACGCTTTCGTGCAATAGCTACTGAGAATAATACGAGAGGTGCGTGGTTGAGATTTCATGTACTGCTTGAGGAAGGTGATGCCATCCATTTCAGGCATCATATAGTCAGATATCACAATGTCGTATTCTGCCTGGATTGCTTTTTCAAGTGCGATATTGGCCGAGGTGAAGGCATCGATTTGGCAATCCTGTATCGGCGCCAGGATCTTTTTTACCATGCGTAAGCATGTGCGGTCATCATCGACCAGTAAAATGCGAGTGGTACGATTCATGGTGATTGCTCACTTCTCTGTGGGTCAGATAGGCCACTATAGCGGCAATTTGAATATTGCTCATCAATAGCGTATTGGAGTTAAGTGGGCATGATTGCCCTCGATTATTACCTCTTTATCGTCCTGGCAGGATAAAACTTGAGTCTGTAATATGAGGTTAATTCCCTGCAAATTAAGGAGTTGATGGCTTGAGGGCAGATTTTAAGTGATTTGTATTATTTAACCGGTTTAGTGCGAGAGAGCCAGATATTTTTTGCATGGTTTGTTTATAATAATGGCAATGGCACTGAAAACGTGGTGAAAGTACTGATGTCCAATCCCAATTCTGATACGCAAGGCGCACCTGCTCAACGTATCCATCATCTATCCTCTCAATTGGCGAATCAGATTGCTGCGGGAGAGGTGGTCGAGCGCCCTGCCTCGGTGGTAAAGGAGCTGCTTGAAAACAGCCTGGATGCGGCTGCGACTCAGATAGAGATCGACGTTGAACAGGGTGGTGCACGCCTGATTCGAGTGCGAGACAACGGCGTCGGGATTCACCGTGAGGATCTTGTGCTAGCGTTAAACCGTCATGCAACCAGTAAAATTATTCATGCGGATGATCTGGATGGCATCGCGACACTTGGCTTTCGTGGCGAAGCGCTGCCGAGTATTGCCTCGATTGCCCGCATGAGCCTGACATCGCGACAACCGGGTGAAGAGAGCGGCTGGCGGGTAAGTAGTGAGGGGTATGCGCCTGAGGGAGATGCCGCACCCTGTGCGCATCCGTTGGGCACCACGGTTGAGATTCGAGACCTCTTTTTCAATACCCCCGCTCGGCGTAAATTTCTGCGTAAAGAGAAGACAGAATTTGGCCATTTGGAAGAGGTGGTCAAACGGATCGCATTGAGCCATTTTGGTGTTGGCTTTCAATTGAAGCATCATCAGCGCGTGGTGTTATCGCTGCGCCCGATAACGAATACTGAGCAATACATTGAGCGGGTAGAAGCGGTCTGTGGCCAACCATTTAGAGAGAATGCACTAGCGATCGAGTATGAAGCCGCTGGTCTGCGATTGTGGGGCTGGGTTGCGTTACCAGCATTTTCGCGTAGTCAGGCAGATATGCAGTATTTTTTTGTGAATGGCCGCGTGATTCGTGACAAGTTGGTGAGCCATGCTATTCGCCAGGCCTATCGTGATGTGCTTTACCACGGACGTCATCCTGCCTTTGTGCTCAATCTTGAGATGGCACCTGAGCAGGTCGATGTCAATGTTCACCCTACTAAACACGAAGTGCGCTTTCGTGAAGGGCGCTTGGCTCACGACTTTATTTTCCGTGCGATTCATCGTTCGTTAGCGGATGTCAGGCCGGGCGATGCTGAGAATAGAGGTACGAGTGAACAATTGCCAGCGCAGTCGATGCCTGCGATGGGGGCTAATCCGCTACCTCAACAGGGGGTGGCGGTAATGCCGTTAACAACCTCACAGCGAATGGCGAGTTTTGGCGGTGGCACGGCGACCTATACGCGCCAGTCAAATATCTCGTTGGGAGCTCATGAACCATTAAACGATGCCTACAAGGTACTTGCAGCGGGCGCTGTCGCGCAGCCGCTGGCTGACAGTGGCTCTGGTTCTGATGTCTCGGAAGTGCCGCCGTTGGGGTTTGCCGTGGCGCAGCTACATGGGGTCTATATACTGGCGCAAAATGAAGCGGGGCTGGTGTTGGTTGATATGCACGCCGCGCATGAGCGGATCACTTATGAGCGGATGAAGCAGACCTTTAATGATGGTGGAATCAAGTCTCAGCCGCTGTTGGTGCCGCTGTCGATTGCGGTGAATCAAAAAGAGGCGGCATTAGCAGAAGAGTTTAGCGCAGTCTTTGCTTCACTGGGTTTTGATATTCAGCGCATTGCCCCCGAAACCATTGTGGTGCGTGAGGTGCCGACGCTATTGAGCGATGCCGATATCGAAACCCTGGTGCGTGATGTGTTGTCGGATATCAATACCTATGGTGAAAGTGTGCGGGTAGAGGAACGACTCAATGAAGTGTTGGCAACAATGGCTTGTCATGGTTCTGTGCGTGCAAATCGTATTCTGACCTTGCCTGAGATGAATGCACTACTGCGGGATATGGAACGCACCGAGCGTAGTGGGCAGTGTAACCACGGACGACCCACCTGGACTCAAATGAGTATGGTCGAACTGGATAAGTTATTTTTACGCGGCCGATAGAAATTTTGCTTTTTGCCGCCAGACCAAACGAAGCTTTTTAGTCATTGCGCTTAAATAGTGGCAACGTTTCTAAATCGACCGTACTGACGGGGTCAAGGTGAATCACCACATCAGCGGTTGGCATTGCCTTGATGATCTCATCTTCTACTTGGTCTGCAATTTCATGTGCTTCGATCAATGGTAGTTCATCGTCCAGCTCAATGTGCATCTGAATAAACTCAGTGCGCCCTGAGAGTCGGGTGCGAAGGTCATGTATACCGCGAACGTCTGGATGATTTTTTGCGATTTCGATAATTTGTTGACGTTTCTCTTCGGGTAGTTCGCGGTCTAGTAGATCATGGACTGCCTCGCTGCCGATTTCCCATGAACTGTATAGAATGTAGGCGGCTATCGCGAGGGCGAAGAGTGGATCAATACCGAGCCAGCCAAACTGAGACAAGATCAGGGCTGCGACGATGGCGGCATTGGTGAATAGATCTGTTTTATAGTGCAGTGCATCGGCGCGAATCGCAGTGGAGTTTGTTTTGGCGATCACATGACGCTGGATGGAGAGCAGGATGAGGGTGGCGATAATTGAGAAAATCATCACCCCCATGCCGATGTTAAAGGCCTCAATCGGTTGTGGATTAATAAGGCGCTGGATCGCTTCCACAATCAGGAATAGCCCTGAGCCTGCAATAAAAGTGGCCTGTGCCATGCCCGCTAATGATTCCGCTTTACCATGGCCATAGCGGTGCTCTTCATCGGGTGGTGCAAGCGCATAGGCGACGGCGAACAGGTTAATGATTGAGGCGGCAGCATCCATTAATGAATCAACCAGCGAAGCAAGAATGCTGACAGAATCGGTCTGCCAGTAAGCGATCAGCTTGGCAATGATCAGGATCACTGCGGTGGTCACGGAAGCGCGTGTTGCCAGTCTGAGCAGGCGCTCACTTTCGGTTTGGCTGATTGAATTTGACATCAGATACTGGAGGCTTTGCATTTGAGAATAGCGTTGATTATAAAGCAGAGATGGTTGCGTCTCTAGTCGTAGAGGGTCGAAAGCGAATAAAATTGGTGGCGGAGTGGCGATATGAATCATATCACTAACCTTAGCAAGGTATACCCATAAACTAGATAAGTCTACTAGTGGATGATCGATGCATCTGGAATGTAATATTCCTGACCTAATGGTTAATAAACCGTATAATTAAGTTTTATTGATATGAGGTTGATGAATTGCGCTATGTTAAAAAAGACTGAGAATGCCCCTGGTTTTACGCTACTCAATGCGAGCCAAACAGAAGTTAGCCTGTCTGACTTTAAAGGGAAAAAGAATGTTGTTCTGTATTTTTATCCGCGAGATGACACCCCTGGTTGTACGCTTGAGGCATCAGAATTCACCAATCTCTCAGGCGAATTTTCTCGCTTGCAAACAATAGTGATTGGGGTGAGCAAAGACTCCTGTAAAAGTCATCAATCTTTTATTGATAAATATAATCTAAAGATAGAGTTGTTGGCCGACACCGAGGGTGAGTTATGTGAGCGCTATGGGGTGTGGCAGGAGAAGACAAAAAAGGGTGAGACCAAAATGGGCATTGTACGCTCAACCTTTATTATCGATAAAAAGGGTGTGTTGAGCAGTGTTGAGTATGGGACCGCTTCGGCTGGCCACGCGCCGCTTGTGCTGGAAAAAATTAAAAAGCTTAAATGACGTGAGCTTGTAGTCGTCATGAAATGGTTTGAGCGTTTGCGCATTCGCCATACGCTTAAACACCACCCAGTTCCGCATGATATGTGGAAAAAATTAATGCACGAGGCACCGCTCTTTCAGCGTTTGAGTTCGCTTGAGCGGGCCCACTTACGAGCGTTGGCAACGCTATTTTTACATCGTAAAACATTCACTGGTGTGCAAGGCTTAACCGTTTCAACTGAGATGGCGCTAGCGGTGGCCGCGCAGGCATGCCTGTTAATTTTAAAACTAGACCTTGATTACTATGATGGCTGGATTGAGATTGTGCTTTATCCAGAGGCCTTTCGCGTTGAACGAGAGCGTATTGATGCGGTGGGACTGGTGTCAGATGATTCGCGGGTATTGAGTGGTGAGTCGTGGTCGCATGGTGCGGTGATCCTTTCCTGGGCCGATGTGGTGGCGGAGCTGGGTATCTGTTATCCCGGCCGGAATGTGGTGCTGCATGAGTTTGCTCATAAGCTGGATATGTTGAATGGCAGTGCCAATGGTATGCCCGCTTTGCATGCGGAGATGGTTTGGGCGCAGTGGACGGCGGCATTTAGTGATGCGTTTGATCATCTGCAGCAGCAGTTAATTGAGCAGCAGCACTCACTGCTCAATCCTTATGCCGCGACTGATCCCGCGGAGTTTTTTGCCGTGGTGAGTGAATATTTTTTTACCGCACCTGAAGTACTTCTTGAGCAGTGCCCAGAGGTTTACGCGCAGCTGGTACTGTTTTATCGTCAGGTACCGATTTTTAAGGCGTAATCGTGATGATTACAGGATGATATCGACACCTTCGACGATGTTGTTACTGTCGCCATATTCAGGGCTTATTTCCGGGTTGCATGCGAATAGCTGGCTGTTGTCGATGCCCTGTTGGCGCAGGTGAGCGCGGGCATTCCTGGCACGCATAGAGGCGAGGGCATGTAGTTGCTCTTTGGCTGTCTCAGCTGTTAATTCAGTTTTTTTAGGTTGCTGTTCTGTTGAACTGAGCGCTGCCTGATCATCCTGATTGGCGACGCCACATAGTGAAATGGTTAGTTTGGGGCGGTTCGAAAGCAGTTTACCGAGTTTATCGAGGTATGCGGTGGTGTCGTTGTTAAGCTCATATTTACCCGCTTCAAAAGCCAGTGACTTGAAGCGTGGTTTAGCAATGATGCCGACAATATCTTTGACCAGTAAGATCGTGCCGAGTGGTTGTAGTGCATTTGTCAGGTACTTCATCGCTGCCATTTTCATTCCTTTGCCGATTGCCAGTTTCATAACACCACTCAGTTTAAAATGAGGGTCATTGAGGCTGCCGTTTATGGGAAAATCGAAGACGATGTTGTCATTACCATCTCGTAGTAGGTTAAGCGCACTATCAAGCGGCATCTCTAACTGTTCGATTAATCCCTGTGCCTTTTCAGGGTCGCTCTCTTTGACGCTGAGTTTTGTTAACGTCAATTTGTTGGTGACCTGTAGCTGATCACCTTTGATTTCCAGTATTGTTTGGGCGGAGAGGCGGCCTTGGCGCAGTTGATAACCGATCGCTTGCTCTGTGTATGGTGACAACATCGGCAGTTCTAATTCGGCGAGTATATTGTTGAGGTTGACTGTTAATTTATCTGCAAACGGGGATAGGTGGCCTGTTAGTTTTGTTGTACCGATCTCATTGATACCGGCACTTAGTGATAGTGCTGTTTTAGCCGTGGGGTTGGCGGAGTTGATACGTCCAAGAGAGAACGAGAGTGGCGCTAGTTTGATATTGAATTGAGGTGTGATGGATGCATCGCTAAAGGTCAGCGCGCTATTACCTTCAATTGACAGACGATCAATGTTAAATATGAGTGCGGGGCTTTGTTCTTGCTGTGACGGCGTGTTGTTATTTGCTGCCGTTGGTTCAGTGCCTGTTGGTTTTGCTTTGGCCAATAGATTGCCTGCGCTATCTTTAAGCAGGGCTGCATCAAGGTCACTGATGATGATTTCACCGATTGAAACAGAGGCTGGGTATTGCAGATCGATGTTGTTAATGGCGATTGATGTTGTTTTTAGATAGGTCTCGTTATTCAGTGATGTAATAACGTCGATGTTATTCAGGACGGTATTACCCTTTAAGTAGAACTGAGGTGCACCGTCATTGGGGAATAGGCCATTGATATGGCTTTGGTGATTGAGTGTTAACTGGTTAATGATGAAATCACTTTGTGGTACGAATGAGGCAAAGGTGGCAAGGTTGAGTTCATCGATGGTTAGTTTGCCATCAAAGGCAGGTGTTGCTGCAAAGGGGTGTAGCGCGCCCTGGTAGTGAACCCGACCTTTATCGATGCTGAGGCTTAGTGCCAGGTGTGTCGCTTCGTTTGGTTCGGCTGTGCTGATGTTTTTAATCTTACTATCAATCACAACCTTGTGATTGATCGGCTCGCTATGATAGTGCAGCGCGATAGATGCTAGTGTGATTGTGTGCACGGTGACGGCGAGTGGGCTCTCTGAAGGTGTTGGTTCTGCTGTAGAGTCCGCAGCCTGTGGGATTAGAATGCCTGCAATGCGCAGTTGATCGGTGGTTTGTTCGATGGTGATATTGGCATGGCTAAGGGTTATCTCATTCACCACAATTTGCTGTTGGAAGAGTGCCTTCATATCGATTGTAATGCTGGCATATTCCAGTGAGGATGCTTGTGCCGTTTTATTTTGATGCGGGATATGTAGCTGCCGTAAAAAGAGCTTGCCACTAAAAATATTGAGTCTCACCTCGGCGATCGTGACGTTACTTTGTGTTTGTGTGCTGAGCCACTGCTGCAGGCCAATTTTGATTGCTGTCGGGGCGGCGATTAGTAGCAGGAACAGGGCGAAGAGCAGTGCGATGAATAGTCGAGCTAGCCGATTTTTTTTCTTTTTGATGGTGTTGGCAGGTCTGGATTCGGCTGCAGCGGGTTTATTGGGTGATGTCATACTAAATAACTGTCTGTTGTTGTGGGCATTATAGGTGGCTATTCTAACGTATTATCAGTATCGGGTTATCCGTTATGTTTCATCTTGTGCAGAAATAGCGCATAGTCTTTTTTAATGCACTTGATTGGCGCGGAGCCGCTGAAATGGAATGGTTGTATGGCTGATTTCCTTTCTATTTTTTATAAAAAACAATGAGTTAAATAGTTTGTTGGCATTGGTACGGTAATTGCTAATGTGCTGTATAGCTTTTGTATTTAAGGATCTCGGGTGATGAAAGAAAAATTAGTTCTGGTTGGAAACGGCATGGCCGGTGTACGCACGCTTGAAGAGTTGCTAAAGATTGCACCGGAGAAGTATGACATCACTGTGTTTGGTGCCGAGCCCTATGGCAACTACAACCGTATCTTGCTTTCACCCGTGCTCGCTGGTGAAAAGACCATTGATGATATCGTGCTGAACTCGCTTGGGTGGTATGAAGAGAACAACATCACGCTTCATATCGGTAAAAAGGTTGTCAATGTTGATCGCAAAGCGCGCAAGGTGATTGCCGCTGATGGTACGGAAGCCTCTTATGATCGCCTGCTGCTTGCGACCGGTTCTAACCCTTTTATCATTCCAGTGCCAGGTCATGATAAAGAGGGTGTGATCGGTTTTCGTGATATCTGCGATGTCGATACCATGCTCGATTGTGCTAAAAACCATAAAAGTGCGGTTGTCATCGGTGGTGGTCTGCTCGGGCTTGAAGCGGCTAATGGTCTCATGTTACAGGGGATGACGGTGACCGTGGTGCACCTGATGGATACTCTGATGGAGCGTCAGATGGACCCGGTGTCGGGCGATATGTTAAAGCAGGAGCTGGAAGCGAAAGGTTTAAACTTTTTGATGAAAGCACAGACGGCGGAGATCGTCGGCGGTGATCGTGTCAGTGGTGTGCGTTTTAAAGATGGTTCAGAAATATCAGCTGATCTAGTGGTGATGGCGGCCGGGATTCGTCCTAACATTGAACTGGCTGAACGCATCGGTCTACATGCCGAACGCGGCATTGTGGTGAATGACACGATGCAGACCTTTGACCCTAAAATCTATTCTGTAGGTGAATGTGTGCAGCATCGTGGTGAGACTTACGGTCTGGTGGCACCACTGTTTGAACAGGCTAAAGTGTGTGCCAATCATCTGGCGGAATATGGTATTGGCATTTATGAAGGTTCGGTGACCTCCACTAAATTGAAGGTGACGGGGGTTGATCTTTTCTCTGCGGGTGATTTTATCGGCAATGATTCGACTGAAGAGATCGTGATGAAGGATGCCGCTAACGGTGTCTACAAAAAACTGGTATTAAAAGATAACAAGATCAGCGGTGCGGTGATGTATGGCGATACCGTTGACGGTGCGTGGTACTTTCAGTTGTTACGTGACCAGACCGATGTGAGTGACTTTCGTGGCTCGTTGATGTTTGGCCAGGCGCATCTGGGTGACTCAGGTCACGGCGG
>QIJH01000189.1 GCA_003232725.1 Chromatiaceae bacterium
TCAACGATCTTCCTGACTGGGAGCTTGTTCTTTCATCAGCAGCAAGACTTCAGAGTATTTTACCGGAAGCCGTTCTGGTCGGTGGTACAGCGTCTGCAATATACGCTAGTCATCGATATTCTCGTGATGCAGATCATACTGTGGATGATCTGAAGACTCGATTCGATGAAATACTTAAGCAGCTTGAGTCGGTTGCCGGGTGGAAGACAAAACGTGTTCAGTGAAAACCAATGGGGTCGGACCAAGCCAACTCATTGATAAGATAGAATAACAGGGTTAGAATCGGACTATTTTATGCCTTAAAAGGCCCATTCCCCTAGTAAAATAACAACTTTAAGGATGAAGTGTTATGCCAAGAGCCCATCGCCACTCTATGCCAGGCCACGTATGGCATATCACACACCGTTGCCATAAACGGGAATTTCTACTGAAGTTTAGCCGTGACCGTGAGCGATGGTGCTACTGGTTATTCCAGGCGAAGAAGCGCTATGGGCTTTGTGTGTTGAACTATATCGTCACATCGAACCATATCCATCTGCTCGTAATGGATACGGGCGATGATGTTATTTCCAGAAGCATGCAGCTCATCGCGGGGCGTACCGCACAGGAATACAACCAGCGCAAACAGCGAAAGGGGGCCTACTGGGAAGATCGATATTTTGCTACGGCCATGGATACAGATGAATACCTGGCAAGGTGTCTTATCTATATTGACATGAACATGGTGCGTGCAGGTGTAGTCACACATCCCGGTGAATGGAAACACTGTGGTTACCACGAGGTTCAGTCGCCGCCAAAGCGCTACCACATCCTCGACAGGTTTGCCCTGGCATTGTTGCTGGGTCTGAAAGATGAAACGTGCTTACCAGTCCACCATCAAGAATGGATTAACGAAGCACTGAGCAAGAATGATGTCCGGCGCCAGGGCCTCTGGAGTGAGGGTGTGGCGGTGGGTAGCCAGGCTTTTGTCGAGAACGTAATAGAGCAATTGGGTATTAAGAAGAAAGGACGATCAGTCCACCAGGGTGCAGACCTGTATCAGGTCAAGGAGCTAAGGAGCTGACAAGTGCTTATACTGCCCATTTTGGCACCAAAAATGGCCTTTTAAGCTAAGATATCGACTGTTTTAGATCGAAATAACATTAAATATCAACAACATGTGATGGTCCGACCCTATAGCATATAGCATTCCTATAGCATTCTATAGCATTTGGTTTGTGGTCTATCCTTTTTCATCCTTTCCCCTTTTCCTTTTCCCCTTTAATCTTTCATCTTATTCCCTAAAGCCTTGACTAACACCGGAAAAAATAATAGTGTTCACGCTATGAACACCCAAGATGATGAATTGACACTGAGTCTTCTTAGCTCGATAGAAAAAAACAGCCAGTCCAGCCAGCGTGAACTGGCTCGGCACAATGGCGTTGCCCTTGGGTTGGTGAATTCATATATTAAGCGGTGTGTAAAAAAAGGCTGGATTAAAATAACTGACGCACCGGCAAATCGCTATCTTTATTATCTTACTCCCAAGGGTTTCTCGGAAAAAATGCGTCTTACCACGCGGTATTTCTCCGATTCGTTTTCATTCTATCGCAAAGCGACTCATTCCTGCGATATTCTGCTCAGATCTTTGGTAGAGCAGGACAAGCGAAGCCTGGTACTTGCAGGGGCATCTGACCTTGCTGAAATCACCGTACTCAAATCACTGGAAAACGAAGTTTCAATCATTGCTGTGTATGACCCTGATTGTAACGCTTCCCGATTTCTCTCTGTGCCGGTCTGGAAAATATGGTCTACGGATCAGGCCGTGGATGCCGTATTACTGACTGATATCGCGCATCCAGATGAAACTTATGAGGATGTTATCGGCAAGATTGGTGCCGAAAATGTATTTGCTCCCGATATTCTTGGACTCTGGTCCGGTTACCAGATAAGGGAAGGCACAAGAGCTGGATAAATTAACGCGGTTATCTGCCAGTGTTGTATGGTGAATCGCTCCTGCTGCGCTTTCGAAGAGCAGCACATTGCACTATGCGAAGTCATTATGACATTGCAGGGCGGTAGCGTGCCTGAAAGGGGGCTAAATTATTGTGATAGATACGCTGGTTAATGCCATCGATCGCCTTTTTTATTCAGGTTCAACACAGATATTGATGTATCACGGGTTTAGCCAGGGCTCAGACGTGTCTTCTAAGGTAAGCAAGCATGTCACTGTAGCAGATTTTGAAGAACAGTTGGAGTTTCTGGTTAGTGAGTTCAACCCTATATCACTCACACTCTTTTTTGATGCATGCAATGGCAAGGTAAGTTTACCGCCGCGTTCAGTTGTGCTGACTTTCGACGATGGTTATGCCTCTAATTATGAACTTGCTTTTCCTCTCCTTAAACGCTATCAGGTTCCAGCAACGGTATACTTGACAACGGAATTTGTGCTTGAAAAGCGCTTGTTGTGGACGGATAAAGTTGAACTCTCAATCCAGCAGGGTCAGCTACCTGATGCTGGTCGGAAATTAGCAGAGCTAACCGGGATTTCCGAACTTGCTTCAGAAAGCAATTGGGAAGAGTTGGTGAAACATGTAAAGGGCTGGATCAAGTGCCATTCAGAATGTGATAAGCAGGTTTTAGTAGAAAAAATAATGTTAGCGATGAAAATAGAAGAAGCTGTGCTGGATACCCCGGCAACCGCACAGCCATTAACAGAGGATAGCATAAGAGAAATGCTTGGTTCCGGGCTGATTGAGTTTGGCGCGCACACCCGCACGCATCCGATCCTGTCACGTTGTAACGATGAGCAGGTTGTATATGAGATTTTAACTTCTGTTCGTGAAGTAGAGACATTAATTGGTCAGCCTTGTCGCCACTTCGCCTACCCAAATGGTCGTGAGAATGAGTTTGACCAGCGCTCAGTAGATACTCTAAAAAAAGCAGGAATCGAGACCGCCATGACTACCATTGAAGGGGAAAACGACCGTAATTCAGATCTGTACAGGCTTAAACGTATAGGTGTATACAACGGAATCTCGCTTCATCAATTCAAAGCAAATTTACAACCGGGCCGCCGTCGACTGGCTATTCTGAAAAATCGCCTAAATGGTCGTTCACATTAGATGGCAGTAAGGCGCCTGATGTTACTGTTTACCTATGGTGGCAAGCTTGAAGCCTGGGAGCAGTATGGTCTGATTGACCGTGAACTTGGCTACTATGAAAAAATGTTTGATGCAGGTTTACAACATGTAGATTTGATGACCTACGGGCATGGGCAGACGGAGCGTAAAATTAATGATCGATTTCGTGTGTTACCAAAAAAATGGGTGAATCATGATCTGATTTATAGTCTGCTTGCACCTTTTGCATACTGGGGTGCTTTCAGACAATGCGACATCATGAAAACCAACCAGTCACAGGGCGCCTGGGTGGGTTGGCTGGTCAAGGCCATGATGTGGAGTAAAAAGCTGGTGGTACGCTGCGGTTGGGTGCGTACGGAAGAGATGATGCGCAAAGATGAAGGGCGGTCTGGTATAAATCTCAGGTGGCATAAACTGGTGGAACGTGCAGCTTTCACTTTTGCGAATGCTATTATTGTGGTAAGCGAAATAGACAAAGATTACATCGTTCAACGCTATCAGGTATGTAAAAGCAAGATAGCCATCATCCCCAATTCGGTTGATATTTCTCTCTATCAGTTCGATCCAAAATACTTCCCTGCCACAAAACCTAAAAGGGTCTTGCTGATAGGGCGCTTAGTGGAAATGAAGAATTTCCAAAGTGTCTTGCAGGCAGTAGATGGTTTGGAAGAGGTCTCAGAAGTCGTTATTGCGGGTGATGGGCCGTATCGCAGCGAGCTGGAGGAAATTGCTGCGGGCATAGGCGCCAATGTCCGCTTTCTATCCGCCATCCCAAATCAGTCTATTCCAGATGAACTTCAGAAATCAGATATATTTATATTGCCGCAACTCTACGCCAGCGGCATGCCTAAGGTGTTACTGGAGGCAATGGCGGTGGGTGTGCCTGTGATTTGTAGCGATATTCCAGTGCATCGCCATCTAGTTAAGGATGGTGTTAACGGTTTTTTGTGTAGTGAAAGTGCCGACTCGATTCGGCAGATCCTGTCACAGGTATGTAGTCTGGAAGAGTCTCAGCACAGAGATATTGTTACGCTGGCACGTGCAGATGTGGAAGCGTCACATGATATGAAAGCTAACGCGCAGCGTGAACTAGCTTTGTTTCAATCTCTGGTAGCGTAGTGATATCTTGAGTCAGTATGTCGTACAGCGACTGGCTTCATTTGACGATGTTGACAAGGATGAGTGGGATGCCGTTCTCAATCAGTCTTCAGTGCAAACTGTATTTCAGCTATATAGCTGGAATCGTCTGGTATGGGAAGAGCATGGTTGTGATGAATTGATTCTGCTGGCAGTTCGCACTCGAGAAGGTGTAGCTGTAGCATTTGCCCCCTTGTTTCTTACTGAGAAGAATGGTAGAAAAATTATACAAATGATTACAGCATTACGTGGGGATTACGCCGATATTCTACTAAATGTGATGCATGCCAAAATCTCGATTCAGGTGATACTGTCATATATTTTTAAGGAATATTCTGAACCATCTATTTTTCTGCTAGAAAAAATTCCGCCCGAGTCTTCTCTCTTGTCTATTGCTCCCGCTGTATATAGAAAAACTATAATTACTGATGGAGCGGTTTGCCCATCACTGATTTTCGAGACTGAGACACCAGAGTCTTTAAGTAAAAAAATCAATAATAAAAAAATGCGTTATTACCATAGGAGACTGGTGAAAATAGGCGATTACAATATTCGCCATCTTACGGAACCAGAAGTGATTCGACCGTATCTTAAATCTTTTTTTGATCAGCATATTTCTCGTTGGGCAAAGACACCGTTTTTGGAAAAACGTGAGCGTGATTTTTACACTTCTATGGTGGATACCCTTGGCAGTAGTAAAGTACTGATTTTTTCTGTGCTTTCTATTGATGAAAAACCTGTAGGGTTTCACTTGGGTTTTGGTTTTCATCGACGGTTTATCTGGTATAAGCCGACGTACGATATTGAATACAGTAAATATTCCCCCGGCCTGGTTTTAATGAAAGAAAGTATTCAATATGCTCTTGACTCAGGATACACAGAATTTGATTTTGCGGCTGGGGATGAGTCTTATAAAGAGCGTTTCGCTAACTACGCAAGGCAAAATCACGATATATCCTTCTATACGGGTGAGTGGAATTACTTTCTGGAACGCAGTAAATGCGTGCTTGTTGTGGCGAAACAACACATAAAGAAGCTATTAGGATGATGATAAAGAAAATTTTTCATTATATCTTAGGTTTATTCGTGCGGCGTATGTCAGTGCCAACCGAACGTGTGTTCTGGCTGGTATTGCAGAGTGCAATCAAACACAAAGCACTACTTTTAGCTGCCTTTTTTAGCAATACGATTGCAGCAATGTTCGAAGGTGCTTCGCTGGCATTATTTGCTTTGGCAATATCTGTGATTACTGGCGATTTCAGTGGCTCCGGTGCAGCAAAATTCGGGGTCTGGATTGACTGGCTGTTTGGCATATCACTGGGGGAACTTGATAGAGACACACTATTTCTTATTCTTATTGGTATCGCGATAGCTGGACAACTGGTCAAAGCAGCATTCCATTTAATGGGAGTGGCCGCAACGATTTCACTCCGAACCTATGCCATTGGTGATATCCAGAGTCGGATGGTGCGGCAGATAATGGCGTTTAGTTTGTCACAAGTGAACCGCTACCCAGCTGGTGAATTATCAACTTACGTCGGTATGTCTGCTAACATTACCTCGTTCTTACTTATCCTTAATAGCGTGATGAGCAAGTTATTGATACTTTTTAGCTATCTGTTTGTAATGCTTTTCATGTCAATTCCGTTAACTCTCTTAAGTATCGCAGCAGGTGGAATATTGATGTTGTTTTTACCAATGTTGTTTGTTCGGCTCAAAGAGCACGGTCGACAGGTAACTCAGGCAGGAATTAAGCTTGGTAAAGAGGTTATGGAGTTTTTAACAGCGCCGAAATTTCTTCGTATATATGGTAAGGAAAGCTATGCCGGTGATGTGATTATTGAGCAGATTGGAAAAGGACTACAGGCACGCCGCAAAGGAGAATTGCTCCGGGCCATCATCAATCCTGCATTTGAATCGATTGCGATTATTTTTGCGGGCCTATTACTGATCGGTGGGTATTTTATCCTTGCCAATGGTACAGGGGCATCACCCCTGCCAACGCTACTTGCATTTGTGGTCGTTTTTAAGCGTTTAATGAGTGCCTTGTCTGAACTGAATGGTGATCGAGCGACAATAGCAAATATTATGCCTTCTGCGGAGGTGGTTGCCGAGGTTTTACGTACCGACAATAAGGACTTTACGCGGCAAGAAGGCATTGAAGTTAAGCCGCTGAAAACTGATATACGATTGGAAAATATTGGATTTTCCTATCATGAATCAAAGCAGGCCATCCTGTCAGATATCAATCTGGTTATTCCTAAAGGAAGTGTCGTGGGGATTGTTGGAGAATCCGGTGCTGGAAAGACTACGCTGATAGATATGATTCTTGGTCTGTACCCTCCTGATAGCGGCGATATATTGATGGATGGAGTTTCAGTATCCGAAGCATTACCAGAAAGTTGGCGGCACCAGTCCGGTGTTGTCAGTCAGTCAAGTGCTATCTTTAACAAATCAATCAAGGAAAATCTCATGGTGGTAAACCCAGCCGCATCCGACGAAGAAATCATAGAGGTTTGCCGGATTGCTCATGCTCATGATTTTATTATGGAGCAACCAGAAGCTTATGATACGGTCATCGGTGACAGTGGACATAAATTGTCGGGTGGCCAGGTGCAACGACTCGCACTAGCGAGAGCTATATTGTCAAAAGCGAGCATTCTGATACTTGATGAGGCAACCAGTGCGCTGGATTCACTTTCTGAGCGTCGAATCATTGAGGCAATAAACCAACTTGGAAGTGACCATACCATTATTCAGGTTGCACACCGTCTATCGACCATTTTTCATGCGGATTTAATAATTGTAATGAAGGCGGGACGAATAATAGAAAGAGGCATTCACAAGGAGTTGCTTGAGAAGAGGGGTGAGTACGCTCGAATGTGGGATACTCAAACTTCAACCGCAATACTACAGTAGCCTATGTAGGCGACGGTTGGCCAATGATAAAAAACTATTCATTAATACTTAATCTGGCAATTCTACTGAAAACATTCAGGATTGTTCTGGCAGGGAAAGGAAGGTGGTTACTATTCAATCCGTTAGAAATTCATTCGTAAACTAGGATTCTAGAAAATATGTTTAATGATTCAAGCATTCTTATAACAGGTGGCACGGGCTCATTCGGTAAACAGTACGTCAAAGTTCTGCAGGAGCGCTATTCTCCAAAGCGCATCATAATATTCTCCCGCGACGAGCTGAAGCAGTTTGAAATGGAGCAGGTATTTAATAAACCCTGCATGCGATATTTTATCGGCGATGTGAGAGATGAAGAACGCCTCAAACAGGCGATGAATGGGGTAGACTATGTCATACATGCGGCAGCACTGAAACAGGTACCGGCAGCTGAATATAATCCTATGGAGTGCATCAAAACCAACATCCATGGGGCAGAAAATGTAATAAAGGCTGCTGTAGCCAATGATGTTTCAAAAGTTATAGCACTTTCTACAGACAAAGCAGCGAATCCAATCAATTTATATGGTGCAACCAAGCTTGCATCAGATAAGCTTTTTGTTTCTGCAAATAATATGTATGGGGGGCACCTCACCAGTTTTTCAGTGGTTCGGTATGGGAATGTAGTAGGCTCACGTGGATCAGTGGTTCCATTTTTTCAGAAGCTTATTGACGATGGGGAGGAGAGCCTGCCTATTACCCACCAGGAAATGACGCGTTTCTGGATAACGCTTCAGCAAGGTGTAGATTTTGTACTGAATAGTTTCGAGAGAATGAGGGGAGGGGAAATATTTGTCCCAAAAATTCCTTCCATGCGTATCATGGATCTGGCTGAGGCAATGGCTCCGTCAATGCCGACGCGAATAATAGGCATCCGCCCAGGTGAAAAACTCCATGAAATTATGTGTCCCAGAGACGATTCACATCTTACAATAGAATTTGATGACCACTATGTGATTACGCCGAGCATTACTTTCTGGGACAAGGACTATGAATATTCAAGAAATGAAAAAGGTGAATCAGGAGCCCATGTGGAACAGGGATTTGAATACAATTCGGGTGAGAATGATGACTTCCTATCTGTAGGCCAGTTGGGAGAATTTAACAAACTCGCTGACTAAATGCTGTGAGCATGACTATCCTTATTACCGGAGCTTCTGGCCTTCTTGCACCTTATCTTGTGCGTACAGCAGGTAATTATGGCGATGTTGTTACTACATCTAGAACACAGGGCGATGTGCTATGTGATTTGACGGATCTAGATCAAACCCGTTTAATGCTGAAAAAGGTCAGACCTGACTGGCTGATTCACGCTGCTGCGATGACTAATGTGGATGCCTGCGAAAGCGATTCTGCGCTGGCGCAACAGGTGAATGCAGTTGCAGTGCAGAATATTGTCTCTCACATGGAGCCCGATACCTGCCTTGCTTATCTCTCCACTGATCAGGTATATCCTGACATCCCTGGCCCTCATCAAGAAGGTACAGAAAATCCTGTAAATGTATACGGACAGACCAAGCTTGAAGGTGAGCGCAATGCTTTACGCCATAAAAACTGCCTGGTATTCAGAGCAAATCTGTTTGGTCATTCTATGACTGAAGGAAGATCGAGTCTTGATGACTTTATAGTAAATGGTCTACGAGAAGGTAAGTCGATTACAATATTTAAAGATGTCCTGTTCTCACCATTACATATGTCAACATTGGTAAGCATTATCTATGAATGTATGGAAAGAGGACTCCACGGTATTTTTAATACGGGAAGCCGGTCAGGCATGTCCAAGGCCGAGTTTGCATTTGCGGTAGCAGATCATTTAAACCTGGATACCAAAACGGCGACGGTAGGTGAATCTGCCTCGCAGGCAGGCAGGGCGCCACGAGCACTTGATTTGCGAATGGCTGTCACGAAACTGGAGACGGCACTTGGCAGGGCTATGCCAACTTTGATGCAGGAGATAAAGAAGTTGTGAGCAAGGTAATAGAAATAGGTAACCATAAAGTAGGAGATGACTACCCAGTCTATTTTATTGCAGATATTGCAGCTAACCATGATGGAGATCTGGACAGAGCGAAAGCACTCATATACCAGTGTGCAGAAGCGGGTGCAGATGCGGCAAAATTTCAGAATTTTCGTGCTGAAACTATTGTTTCAGATCGTGCTTTCAATGAAATGAATTCCCAGGTTTCGCATCAGGCAAAATGGGGAAAAAGCGTTTTCGAAGCGTATTCGGATGCTTCATTACCAATGGAATGGACGGAGGATCTGAAAAAGACCTGTGATGATGCAGGTATTGATTATCTCACAGCCCCTTACGACCTGGATATAATAGCAGAGCTTTCTCCCCATGTTTGTGCCTGGAAACTGGGCTCTGGTGATATTACCTGGCACGAAAATATCGAGGCAATGGCTCGTGATGGTAAGCCACTACTTATGGCAACGGGTGCAGCTGAAATGAGTGAAGTCCGTATGGCGATGGATGTTGCACGAAGCCATACTGGTGAAATCGTTTTGATGCAGTGTAATACCAATTACACGGCTTCACTTGAAAATTTCAGGCACATTTCTCTGAATGTGCTTAAAGCTTACCAACGGGAATTCCCTGATGTGGTACTCGGGCTTTCAGACCACACACCTGGGCATGTGACAGTGTTAGGTGCAGTTAGCCTTGGCGCTCGTGTCATAGAGAAACATTTTACTGATAATACATCACGTACTGGCCCTGATCATAAATTTTCCATGGATCCGACGAGCTGGAGGGAAATGATTGATGCTACACGCCTGCTGGAAGCCGCGCTGGGTACTGAAAAAAAACAGGTGATGGAAAATGAGAAAGAAACGGTAAAAATACAGCGCCGTGGAATACGGGCAGTGCGCAAAATTTGTAAAGGTGAGGTTTTATCAACTGAAGATTTGATCTCACTACGACCTTGTTCCGACGGGTGCCTGCCTCCTTACCGCGCAGCAGAGTTATTAGGAAAGAAAGTAAAGCGGGATCTGTCAGAGGGTGATTGTGTCAGCTTTGAGGATCTTGAGTGAAGGTTGCCATTGTAATACCTGCCTATAATGAGTCATCAACAATTAGTCAGGTTGTCAATCAGGTCAAACAGATCGGCATTGTCATTGTTGTTGATGATGCCTCTTCTGATGCAACTTCTGAGTTGGCAGAAAAGGCAGGCGCTGTTGTTGTGCGCCACAACAGTAACCGTGGTTATGATGGTGCACTGCAAAGTGGTTTTGAAAAAGCCGACCAGCTTGGTGTCGACTCCGTCATTACCTTTGATGCAGACGGGCAGCATGATCCGGCAGTGCTTGACAAAATTGTAGCTGACTTGAAGGTTCCCGGAATGTGCCTTGTATTGGGCATCAGGCCTGCCCCGGCACGTCTGGCAGAAGCTGTTTTTAATTTCTGGACCCGACTTCGGTTTGGAGTAAATGATATCTTATGTGGTTTAAAAGGGTATCGAATGGATTTATACAGACAGCATGGATGTTTCGATCATGTGGGGTCGATTGGGACAGAGCTTGCCCTGTCAGGCCTGCGTGGAGATTGTGGTTTTACAACAATTTATGTCCCGATAAGTGACAGGGATGACGGTCAAGCCCGTTTTGGCTCCTCGTTCAGGGCAAATATTCGGATATTCAGGGCATTCTTGCTGGCCATTTGGGAAGACGTTAAGTTTTTTATCAGTCGCTGACCGATGACAATTCTATGACAAATTTGTATCGGGCCGCCCTGGTGGGTTTGGGTAACATTGGCTGGAAATTTGGTGCTGATGCAAGTGGTTCCAGTCTGTCACATGCCGCAGCAATTCGAAAAAATTCACACACAAAACTGGTGGCGGGCTGTAGCCCGGATAGTGATGACAGAAACGCTTTTGAACAAGAATACGGCCTCCCCACGTATGTCGATTTTAAGGAAATGCTGGATGAGGTCGGCCCACAGCTTGTTTCTGTTTGTTCGCCTACAGCTAACCATTTTTTCCAGACATGCGTATGTATGGAAAGAGGAATCCCCATGGTCTGGCTAGAAAAGCCAGCAGCGGAAAACTCTGCAGAATTGAGGAAATTATTGGAATTACAGCGTCATGTAAATGGAGACAGCCAGATATCAGTCAATTATCATCGACGCTATGTAGACAGTTACTTTCAGATGCAGATCGCGTTGAAAGAAGAGCGTATGGGAGCAGTTCGCTTTGCAGAGATCAGATATTCCAGAGGACTGCTGACCAATGGCTCACACATGCTCGACATGATTTTTTTCATGTTTGGAGAGACTGGCTATGAATTACTATGGGTAGAGCGCGGCAGTGACAGTAACAATCCGAGTTTTACGCTAAGGTTGGAAAATGGCTGTCTCGTGACCGTGAATGGCTGTGCTCTTCCTTATCATAATATTGATTTTTCTGTTACCTGTGATGGGGGAAGAATTTCCATATTGCACAATGATATGACACCGAAGGTTGAAGTCAGTGTTGAGCATGAGCACTATCCTGGATATTACCGGTTAAAAGACGAAGGAAAAAGTTTTCTTGGGAGGGGTGGTTCTGCGTTTTCTTTTGATAGAGCACTCACTGACCTTATAGAATCTTATGAAGCTGGACGCCTTCCAGCGAGTAGTCTGGTAACTTCGCTTCCTGGCCAGGAACTCGTGGAAAAAGTCCTGTATGAGGCTGCTCTGTGAGTGCAGTAGTTTTCGCTGCAAGTGAAGTAGGTAGTGCCAGAGCAATATTACCTGTTTGTCAGCTATTTAATGAACGGGGGCTTCCTTTCATCGTGATAGACAGAGGCTGCATGGTTAGTGAAGCAAACGCGGTTTGGAAGCAATTGAAGCATTGCCCTGATGATACAAATGAAATACGTGGTTTTCTTCTTGATAACGGTGTCTCTGTGCTGGTTTTTTCAGTAAATATCAAAGACCCACTACCTCTGAAGTTAGCCCGCGTCGCAAAGACGATGAATATTCCAACTATCCATGTGCTGGATTATTGGAATGCTTATTCGTTCCGGATGCAGGCGGATGGTGGCAACCTGTTTATGCCATCAAGGTATGTCGTCCCGGATGTCATTGCGAAGCAGGCTGCGATAAAAGAAGGAATCAACCCGGCAATTCTTGAAGTACTTGGACAACCCGCTTTTTCTGATGCAGGATCCAGTTATGCTGAGGCCTCGAAGCATGACAGAGCCGATTTTCTTACTTCACTGGGCCTTGATCCCGAGAAAAAAATAATTGTTTTTGTATCAGAGCCTGTTGCCATGGATTATGGGGAATCTGAAAGAGAGAGTAAAAATTACCGGGGGTATACAGAACGTGATGTAATTTCCATATTCTATGAGGCGGTGAAAGACTCTTCACCAAGCCTGCAAGTCTGCATTTTGCCACATCCAAGAGAGGACGCGGCATCATTGCAGAAATTCTGGCGGGAGCTTGGAGGTGAAGCTGTGGGGAGAGTCGTCTCTACTATAAGAGGAAGAGACATGTTGCCTTTTATTGCTGCTATTGCTGGCATGGCTTCGACATTGCTTTACGAAGCCTGGCTTGTTGGCGTCCCAGTATTAAGCCTTCAACCGAGTCTGGTTCAGGATAGTTTCCGTGTCATGCAGCATCGGTCAGATGTTGTATTTCACGATGAGAACAAGGGCCTTGTGCAGAAAACTCGGCAGTGGTTATCAGGTATTTTGGCAACGAGTAATAAGCGCTATATAAGATCTGAAGCATTATTTCATCAGGATGCTGCGGAGCGAATTTTCAGTTTGATTAATAGCTATATAGAAAATTCTGTTAATAACAGGGCTATGGAGAAAGCATGAATGTTGCCATAATTACTGCCAGAGGTGGCAGCAAGAGAATCCCGGGCAAGAACACCAGACTGTTTTCGGCTAAGCCTATTATCGCTTATTCCATTCGAGCGGCAATTGAATCTGGTCTGTTTGATAGAGTGATTGTATCGACAGACTCAGACAAGATAGCCGCCATAGCGGAAGACTATGGTGCTGATGTTCCTTTCAGGCGTCCGGCAAATCTGTCAGACGATTTAACCGCAACGGCACCCGTCCTGGAACACGCGCTGAAGTGGCTCGGTGAACATGGAGGGGTACCAGATTATGCGTGTTGTATCTATCCAACTGCACCGTTTGTAAGAAAAAGATATCTTGCAGAAGGATTTGAGGCACTTAAAGAATTTGGCTGCACCACGACATTTTCTGCAACGTCATTTGCCTTTCCAATTTTTCGATCTTTAAAAATAGATGAAGAAGGACGGGTGGAAATGTTCTGGCCAGAGCATGAGTTAACAAGATCACAGGATTTGCCTGAGGCCTATCATGATGCCGGCCAATTTTACTGGCTGAATTGTGAGAAGTTCCTCAGGGAGCCGCGTCTCTATGCTTCAGATTCACGAGCAATCATTCTACCCAGAAAATTGGTGCAGGATATAGACACTCCTGAAGATTGGGAAACGGCAGAGAGTATGTTCAAAGCACAGGGTCTTGAACTTGGCGGCTAGTTGGTTCGTGCTGGAGAAATGATGATAAATCCTCTTCAACATCATAAGTTGGAACTTTTGAGAAAAAGAATAATTCGTGGATAAACCTGCAATTTTAGGCGGTGATCCAGTCCGCACTATGCCATTTTCTCTGCGGAAATGTTTCGGCGAAGAAGAAAAGAAGGCGGCAGTGGACGTACTTGAAAACGGGAATCTTTCCGGGTTCCTGGCTGCACCGGGCAAATATTTTAACGGCGGTCAGAAAGTCCAGGAATTTGAGCAGGCATGGGCGAAAAAATACAACTTTAAGCATGCTATCTCGGTGAACTCCTGGACCTCTGGATTAATGGCAATTGTTGGAGCCATTGGCATCGAGCCAGGGGATGAAGTGATTTGTTCGCCCTACACCATGTCGGCATCAGCGACCTGTGCGCTCTTCTATGGAGGTATACCTGTATTTGCCGATATTGATCCGAAGACATACTGTCTCGACCCCGCCTCCATTGAGTCTCGCATTACTTCACGGACAAAGGCGATTATAGTCGTACATCTCTTTGGTGGGGTTGCGGATATGAATAGCATTATGAAAATAGCCGAACGTCACGGATTAATCGTTGTTGAGGATGCGGCGCAGGCTCCAGGTGCCTTCTACAAAGGAAAGCCTGTTGGGACTATTGGTCACATAGGTGGCTTCAGTCTGAATTTTCACAAACATATTCACGCCGGCGAAGGTGGCCTGATTGTCACTGATGATGAAAGTTTCGCGCTGCGCTGCCGAATGATTCGTAATCACGGTGAAAACTATGTAGATGCTTACCCTGAATTACAGATCAATAATACCATCGGTGGCAATTTTCGATTCACCGAGATACAGGCCGCAATAGCCATTGAGCAGTTTAAGAAACTTCCATCTATTCTCGAGCATCGCAATAATCTGGCATCTCACCTGATTCAGAAACTTGAGGGTGTAAGAGGCATTGTGCCGCCAACAGTCGATGAAGGCTGCACACATTCCTGGTATCTATTTCCTATGAAATATGATGCTGAGGAAGTTGGTATGCCGAGAGCTTTATTTGTCAGAGCGGTAAATGCTGAATTTCCGGAGCCATCAAGTCAGGAGCAGGTAGCCATGACTCAGGGCTATGTTTATCCCTTGTACCGTTCACGAGTGTATCAGGAGCAGAAGGCAATCGGTAAGTCGGGTTTTCCATTTAATGTCAATGAGAAAATTAAATATGATTATTCTGATGGAATCTGCCCAGTGACTGAGGATAGTTTTGAGAAAACACTGTTGTTGACTGG
>QIJH01000104.1 GCA_003232725.1 Chromatiaceae bacterium
AGGTACGCATGGTAAAACCACCACCACCAGTTTGATTGCCAGTGTATTGGCCGAAGGTGGGCTTGATCCGACCTATGTGATTGGTGGCCGATTGAACAGCACTGGAGGTAATGCGCGCCTAGGTGCTGGACAGTATTTGGTGGCTGAAGCGGATGAAAGTGACGCCTCATTTTTACATCTGCAACCCGTATTGGCAGTGCTGACCAATATCGATGCCGATCACATGAGTACTTATGGTGGTGATTTCGCAGTGTTAAGGCAAACCTTTGTTGAGTTCCTGCATCACCTGCCATTTTATGGTCTGGCGGTGGTCTGCCTCGATGATCCGGTGGTTAAAGAGGTGATGCCCGAAATATCACGCCCACTAAAAACTTACGGTACGTCTGAAAAGGCAGATATTCAGATCTCTGATATTCAGCAGCAGCAGGCAATTACGCGTTTTAAAGTCTCGCGAGCGGGTGAACCGCAGTGGCTTGATGTCACGCTTAATATGGCGGGTAAACATAATGTGTTGAATGCCACTGCTGCGATTGCCGTGGCGCATGAATTGGGTGTGGATGATGCCTCAATCTTAAAGGGCCTTGAAAATTTTCAGGGGATTGGGCGTCGATTCCATGTTTACGGCGAGCTTGAAACCGCCGTTGGTGAGGTGTTGATGGTTGATGATTACGCCCATCATCCACGTGAAATTGCAGCTGCAATTTCTGCGATTCGAGATGGTTGGCCGGGTCGTCGTCTGGTGGTGGTGTTTCAGCCGCATCGTTATACCCGCATGCAGGAATTGTTCGATGATTTTGCCAAAGAGCTATCAGAGGCGGATGTATTGTTGATGCTTGACGTGTATGCAGCCGGTGAAACACCCATCGCTGGAGCTGATTCGTGTGCGCTATGTCGTGCCATTAGAACACGTAATCAGGTAGACCCGGTCTTTATCGAAAATAACGATGAGCTGGAGCTAGTGTTGTCTGGTCTATTGCAGCAAGGTGATGTGTTATTGACATTAGGTGCGGGAGATGTCGGGACGATTGCTGCGCGCTTAGAAAAAACATTGCGAAATAGAAAGGGGAAAGCTTAGTTGTGACTGTCATTTCCGAAACAACAATGTCTGCTGAAGACGAGATTTTTATGGGTGAATTACGAACCAGTGAGCCGATGTCACGTCACACCTCGTGGCGTACTGGTGGTGAGGCAAAGCATTTTTTCAAACCTGACTCTATTGAGGAATTAGCGACCTTTCTCGCACAAGTACCCGTTGATGAAGAGATTGTCTGGATAGGATTGGGTAGTAATCTGCTGGTGAGAGATGGCGGTATTAATGGTGCTGTGATCTGTACTAGTGGTGTGCTGGGAAAATTGGTGTTACTAGAAAGTGATTTGATTCGTGCAGAGGCAGGTGTTCCCTGTGCAAAGCTAGCTCGTTTTAGTGTGCGCTTTGGATTGGCGGGCGCAGAATTTTTGATTGGTATACCGGGCACAGTGGGCGGCGCATTAGCAATGAATGCAGGAGCTTTTGGTGGAGAGACCTGGCCTGTTGTTGAGGCAGTGGAGACGATGGATCGGCATGGACGACGTTATCTGCGCACGCCTGAAGAGTATAAAATTGCTTATCGCAGTGTAGAGGGGCCGGCAAATGAATGGTTTATTGCGGGTCATTTTCGTCTCAAGATTGCGCGTGAAGATGGCCTGGCAAGAACCAAGGCGCTGCTTGAAAAACGTAACGAAACGCAACCGATGGGGCAGGCGAGTTGTGGTTCGGTATTTCGCAATCCCGAAGGTGATCACGCTGGTCGTTTGATTGAGGTGAGCGGCTTAAAAGGGTATGTCATTGGTGGCGCAGTGGTGTCAGAAAAGCACGCTAATTTTATTATCAACAGTGATGGCGCGAGTGCGGCAGATATTGAAAATTTAATTCACTATGTGATGAGGCGTGTAGAGGCGGAGCATGGCATTCGATTAGTGCTTGAAGTTCACATTGTTGGTGATGCTGTTGCGGCAGCAGGCCTGCAAGGCTAATGATGCAGCATATTAAACAATCCGCTCACTTTGGAAAAGTTGCTGTGTTGATGGGTGGTGACTCTGCCGAGCGTGAAATTTCACTTAAGAGTGGTGATGCTGTACTGCGATCGCTACTGCGCAGTGGTGTGGATGCACATGCAGTGGATCCTTCGCAAGAAGATTTGTTGCAGATACGTCAGTCAGGCTTTGATCGTGCATTTATTATTCTGCATGGTCGCGGTGGTGAGGATGGTGTGATTCAAGGGGCATTAGAGGCGATTGGCCTACCTTATACCGGAACAGGTGTGATGGGCTCTGCGCTGGGAATGGATAAGTTACGCAGTAAACAACTATGGCATGGCGCTGGTTTACCGACACCTGCATATAAAGTATTGAGTGACGATTGTAACTTTGTAAATATTGCAAATGAGATTGGCCTGCCAATGATTGTTAAACCTGCAACAGAAGGTTCAAGTATTGGTATGAGTAAAGTGACGAAGACTGAGGGTCTTTTTCCAGCATGGCAAAAGGCGGCTACAAGTGATGCAAATGTAATAGCAGAGCAGTGGATTGATGGCGCGGAATATACCGTTGCAATTTTGCAAGGTGAAGTGTTGCCCTTGATTCGAGTGGAAACGGAACGAGATTTTTATGACTTTGAAGCCAAGTACCAATCTGATGACACCGCTTATATCTGCCCTTGTGGATTGAGTGCGCAGCAAGAGAATGCTTTGCAACAGCTGGCACTTAAGGCATTTGATGTGGTGGGTTGTCGCGGTTGGGGACGTGTTGATTTGATGTGTGATCAGCAAGATGACGCCTGGTTGATTGAAGTCAATACGGTACCGGGTATGACGGATCATAGTCTGGTGCCGATGGCGGCCAAGGCTGCGGGGATTGAGTTTGATCAGCTTGTGTGGCGCATTCTCGAAACCAGTGTGGTGACAGAGGGTGATAGCGATGGCGAATAAAGGCAGCGAAAAACAGCTACAGCGCCCTTTGCTAGATGCCTTTAAGCGCTGGCTTCCGCGAGTGGGTGGTTGCGTGGTGGCGTTATTGGTGATTGCATTTGTTGGTGAACGCATGGCGGTGGAGTTGATTGACCCGCAAACGATGCAGATCAAGTCGGTGCAGGTAGAAGGAATGTTTGAACAAGTCGATCCGCAGGATGTCAAGCGGGTTGCTGCGAGTTTTAGTGAACAAGGTTTTTTGGGTGTAAATGTTGGGCAGGTCAAGCTGGCGGTGGAGACGTTGCCGTGGGTAAAGCACGCTTCGGTGAGGCGTGTGTGGCCAGATACGTTGTATATTTCATTAGAAGAGCAGGCCGTCAGCGCACGCTGGGGTGATAGTGGATTGGTGAGCCCGAGTGGCGAGCTATTTTTCCCGGAGGAGCGTGCGATGTTTTCTCATCTGCCAGAATTAGCAGGGCCCTCAAGCGACGGCGCGCTGGTGTTGTCGCAGTATCGACAGCTTGATGGGATGCTGGCGGTGCATGGTCTATCTATTGCGCGACTTGAGCAGGATGAGCGACGCGCATGGGTGGTGATATTGAACAGTGGTGTGACGTTGTTGTTAGGGCGGAAAGAGAGTGAGAAACGGCTGACGCGTTTTATTGATATCTATCCAAAGGTGCTGAAGGCGTGGGAGCAGGCAATTGATGAAGTTGATTTGCGTTACCCCAACGGCTTTGCGGTTCGTTGGCATGCAGTAACTGGAAATGAGAATGAAATTGCTAAGAGTTAATCATTGGCTTAAGAGCAGGGTTGAGCGTGGAGAGAGGCAAAACCATGTCTAAAAAAGATGAAAAAGATTTGATTGTTGGTCTTGATATCGGAACTTCAAAAGTGGTGGCGATTGTTGGCGAGATCAACGAGAGCGATAAAATTGAGATTATCGGCATCGGCTCGCATCCCTCAAAAGGGCTGAAAAAAGGGGTGGTGGTTAATATCGAATCGACGGTGCAGTCTATTCAGCGTGCAGTTGAAGAGGCGGAGTTGATGGCGGGTTGTGAGATTCATGCTGTTTATGCTGGCATTGCAGGCAGCCATATTCGCAGCCTTAATTCACACGGGATCGTGGCGATTCGTGATAGTGAAATTGCTGCAGGTGATGTAGATCGTGTGATTGACGCGGCACGTGCGGTGGCGATTCCGGCAGATCAAAAAATCCTGCATATCTTGCCGCAAGAATTCATCATCGATAATCAGGAAGGGATTAAAGAGCCGATTGGTATGTCGGGTGTCCGTCTTGAAGCGAAAGTACATATGGTGACGGGGGCGGTGAGCGCGGCACAAAATATTATTAAGTGTGTGCGTCGATGCGGCCTTGAAGTGGATGATGTGATTTTAGAGCAGCTAGCTTCCAGTTATTCGGTATTGATGGATGATGAAAAAGAGCTCGGCGTTTGCCTGGTTGATATCGGTGGCGGTACAACAGATATTGCTATCTATACCGATGGTTCGATTAGGCATACCGCGGTGATTCCTATTGCAGGTGACCAGGTGACCAATGATATTGCAGTGGCACTGCGCACGCCGACGCAATATGCAGAAGAGATCAAGATTAAATATGGCTGTGCTTTGACGCAATTGGCAAGTCCGGAAGAGACCATTGAAGTGCCGAGTGTCGGTGATCGTCCGGCAAGGCGTTTGGCGCGGCAGACATTGGCAGAGGTGGTTGAACCCCGATATGAAGAGCTGTTTACGTTGATTCAGGCAGAGCTACGCAGAAGTGGTTTTGATGACCTGATTGCAGCAGGTGTGGTGTTAACCGGAGGAACATCAAAGATGGAAGGGGTGATTGAACTGGCTGAGGAGATCTTTCATACCCCGGTTCGATTAGGTGTTCCTCAGTATGTGGAGGGGTTAGTTGATGTGGTGCGTAACCCTATCCATGCAACGGGTGTAGGGCTGCTGCTGTATGGGCATACACAGCGACATATGAAAAACCCGAATCTAGGAGATTCGGGCGGGGGTGGTATCTGGGCGAGAATGAAGAGCTGGTTTCAGGGTAATTTTTAAGTTTTTAGTGATTAAAAAACAGTTGTAATGATATAGAACCAAAGGAGAAATAGTATGTTTGAATTAATGGATGCATATAGCCAGAACGCAATAATCAAAGTGGTTGGTGTCGGTGGTGGTGGTGGTAATGCGGTAGAGCATATGGTCTCTGCAGACATCGACGGTGTAGATTTTATTTGTGCCAATACCGATGCGCAGGCATTAAAAAATTCATCAGCAAGAACAACCTTGCAGCTGGGTAATACCGTCACTAAAGGGCTGGGTGCAGGAGCAAATCCTGAGATTGGTCGTCAAGCGGCGATGGAAGATCGTGAGCGCATTGCTGAAATTATTGAAGGTGCAGATATGGTCTTCATTACCGCGGGCATGGGCGGTGGAACCGGCACAGGTGCTGCGCCAATTGTTGCTGAGACTGCAAAACAACTGGGTATTTTGACGGTAGCGGTTGTCACCAAACCATTTCCATTTGAAGGCAAAAAGCGTGCACGTATTGCTGACGAGGGGATCGAAGCGCTGGCTGAGCATGTTGATTCATTAATCACGATCCCAAATGAAAAGCTGTTATCGGTATTGGGTAAAGATGCATCATTACTGGATGCGTTTAAATCGGCTAATGATGTGTTGTTGGGCGCGGTGCAGGGCATTGCTGAATTGATTACGCGTGCGGATGTGCGTACCGTGATGTCTGAAATGGGGATGGCGATGATGGGCTCTGGCAGTTCTGCTGGTGAGCATCGCGCACGCGAAGCAGCCGAAGCGGCAATTGCGAGTCCACTGCTGGAAGACGTTAACCTGGCGGGCGCACATGGTATTCTGGTGAATGTGACCGCTGGTTTGAGTATGACGATTGGTGAGTTTGAAGAAGTGGGTAACACCGTGAAGGAATTTGCCTCTGACGATGCGACTGTTGTGGTGGGCACGGTAATTGATGCTGCGATGGAAGATGAGCTACGTGTGACTGTGGTAGCGACAGGCTTGGGGCAGGAGACCGTTAAGTTAGAAGCGAAACCAGTGAAATTGATCTCCAAGACCAATGCGGGTGAGGTGGATTACAATAAGCTGGATCGTCCAACAGTGATTCGTAATCAGGCCTCTGCAGCTGATCAGAGTGGTATTGCAACGGATAATACCAATCTCGATTATCTTGATGTACCTGCTTTTTTGCGCCGCCAGGCAGATTAAGCGAAAATAACTAAGGTTTAGAAGGAGCGGGGTCGTTTTTCTTGCGAAAATGACACTGAAGTAAGATTGCCAAAGAATACCCTGTTTCTATGCAGGGTGGTGTGGCTATGCTAATATCCGCCAGGATCGGCAGGTGGCCGTGTGGAATTAATTTGGCTCGTGATCTGTCAGTGTGTGGCGCGGGTGGGAAATAGGTAAATGATCAAGCAATGTACTCTGAAAAATGTTATTCGAGCCACCGGTATTGGGCTGCATACGGGGGAGAAAATTTATCTGACCCTGCGCCCGGCACCAGTGGACATGGGGATCATTTTTCGTCGTGTTGACCTTGATAAACCAGTTGAAATTGAAGCAAAAGAAGAGAATGTAGGGGATACGAGGCTTTCGACGACGCTGATTAAAGAGGGTGTACGTATTTCGACGGTGGAGCATTTGCTATCGGCATTTGCAGGGCTTGGTATCGATAATGCCTATGTTGAATTGAGTGCCTCAGAGGTGCCGATTATGGATGGTAGTGCTGGCCCTTTTGTCTTCTTGATCCAGTCTGCCGGGATTGAAAAGCAGTCTGCACCAAAGCGCTTTATTCGCATAAAGAAAGCAGTTGTTGTGCAAGATGGCGACAAATGGGCGCGTTTTGATCCATTTGAGGGATTTAAAGTCTCTTTTGCAATTGATTTTCAGCACCCTGCGTTTGATGGTAAAGCACGCGAAGCGACGGTTGATTTCTCAACGACATCGTTTGTAAAAGAGGTGAGTCGTGCGCGCACTTTTGGTTTTATGCGTGATATCGTGTGGCTCAGAGAGAAGAATCTGGCGCTTGGGGGGAGTATGCAAAATGCTATTGTCGTTGATGAAGAGCGTATTTTAAATGAAGATGGTCTTCGTTATGATGATGAATTTGTGAAGCATAAGGTGCTGGATGCGATTGGAGATCTCTATCTGTTAGGGCATAGCCTGATCGGTGCCTTTAGTGGGCATAAATCTGGCCACGATCTTAATAACCACCTGCTACGGACATTAATGGCTGACAAGGATGCGTGGGAACTCGTGACCTTTGAAGAGGAGGGGCAATCTGCGCCGATCTCATTTGCTCAGCCAATGCCGGGGGGATAGGCTTCTCCCGGTAGCCGTTCACGGCCAGGTTTTTTTTGATTCACGACTGGCCAGCTGTAGTAATGAATGTCTTAGTTTACGGTAAGGGGTGGTCTCTGCGAGACTGGCGATCAAGGTCGCAGATCGAGAAGAAATAATCATTTTGTCTCTTGTGTAAGCCGGGGGTTGCGCCGATACAGGTTTTATCCGCATGTGGATTTCTTTGATGTAATTACAGCGGTGATGCGTCAGAGTCGATAACATTGTAGGTATGTAGAAGCGCAGTTGCGCTGCCCAGGCAGGGCTTTCTGTTTGTAATATAAGGGTTTTTCCTCGAATATTGATTACTTGGCAATGTCCTTGCAGAGGCGTAGGTAAGCAGCTCTGAATGAGTGCGCTAAGCTCTGTGAGCTGGCTTGTGAATTGCCTTAAACGGTGAAGCTGTGTGGACTTTTCACCATTTAGTAGTTTTTTGACAGAATAAGTATGATGCATTTTGTGGTTTCAATTAAGACTTGGTAAAGAATTGATAGTGAGTAAGGATAGATGAACATCATTCTGTTTTCAAAGAAAGCGAGAAAATCCTCAAGTATTAATCTAGGAAAAAATAAACTATTGTTTATTTTACTCTTTTTTATCGTGTTATTGCCTAGTGGGGTGATGTACGCTGGTTATGAAATGGGCAGGTCTCAGACGAGCAATCAGGCGCTTCCTGGTGAGTGGGAGACCGAGATGTTACGTCATCGTGATGAGCTGGCAGAGACAACCCGCACCGCGCGCGAAAACATGAATGCACTGGCTGTGCGTTTGGGGGACCTGCAGGCAGATACCATCAGATTAAATGCACTTGGGCGACGCTTAGCGGAGAAGGCGAGCCTTGGGAAAGGGGAGTTCAACTTTTCCAAGCCGCCAGCCCAGGGTGGCCCTGAGGGTGAATCTCAGGCGCTTGCTGAGATTGAGGTGCCAGATTTTTTAACCTCATTAGATGAACTTGCCGCTCAGCTGGATGATCGTGCACAGCAGTTGCGGGTGATGGAAGCCTTTTATATGGGGCGTGAACTTGAAGGGGAAGTTTTTCCCGCAGGCCGCCCGATTGAAAAGGGGTGGATTTCGTCTTACTACGGAATGCGGGTAGACCCTTTCACTGGCCTGCAAGCGAGGCATAAAGGGGTTGATTTTGCAGGAAAAGATGGCTCGGGTGTGATTGCATCTGCGGCTGGGGTGGTCACCTGGGCTGGATCACGCTATGGTTACGGTAATTTGGTCGAAATCAATCATGGAAATGGTTATGTGACACGCTATGGCCATAATAGTAAGATTCTAGTGCAGACCGGGGTAGCGGTGGAGAAAGGGCAGCGTATTGCGTTGATGGGATCCAGTGGACGCTCAACCGGGCCGCACGTACACTATGAAGTGATAAAAAATGGACGTTTAGTCGATCCGATTAAATATGTAAATGCAGCTCGCTAGATTTGAAATGGAATTTGGGCGCTGTGATAATTAAATTATAAAACTAGTTGACGCGACGCATATCAGTCGCCCTTGGGTATTCATGCTTAATAAGGTTTTCAATAAGGTGTTTGGAAGCCGCAATGATCGTCAGCTGAAAAAGCTGAATGGTCTTGTGGATAAAATAAATGGATTCGAGCCCGCTTTTGAGGCGCTTTCGGATGAAGCGCTACGGCAGAAAACGGATGAATTCCGTGAGCGCTTTACGGCGGGTAGCACGCTCGATGATCTGTTGCCAGAGGCCTTTGCGGTTGTGCGTGAGGCGGGTAAGCGTGCCCTTGGCATGCGTCACTTTGATGTTCAGCTGATTGGTGGGATGGTGCTGCATCATGGGAAAATTGCAGAAATGCGCACGGGTGAAGGTAAAACACTGGTGGCCACCCTGCCTGCTTACCTTAACGCCCTGAGTGGTAAGGGTGTTCACGTCATTACCGTCAATGATTATTTAGCGAGGCGCGACTCGGAGTGGATGGGTAAGCTCTATGGCTTTCTTGGCATGACGACCGGTGTGACAGTCTCAGGGCTGGATCATGCAGAGAAACAGGCGGCTTATAGCACCGATATCACCTACGGAACCAATAATGAGTATGGTTTCGACTACCTGCGTGACAATATGGCCTTTAGTACTGCCGATAAGGTGCAGCGTGGTCTGAACTATGCGGTTGTTGATGAGGTGGATTCCATTCTTATCGATGAAGCGCGAACGCCATTGATCATTTCTGGCCCGGCTGAAGATAGCTCTGAGCGCTATAAAGAGATTAACAAACTTATTCCTGAGCTGACTAAGCAGGAGCAGTCGGGTGAGAACGGTGAGCCGGAAGGGCCGGGTGATTTCTCTGTTGATGAAAAAGCGAAGCAGGTTTTTTTCACTGAAGAGGGCCATCAAAGAATCGAAGAGATGCTTGAAGCGGCGGGGCTGCTGCAGGAGGGTGAAAGCCTCTATGATTCTTCAAATATTAGCTTAATGCATCATCTGAATGCGGCGCTGAAGGCGCACGCACTGTTTCAGAAGGATGTTGATTATATTGTTAAAAACAATGAAGTGGTGATTGTTGATGAATTTACTGGCCGTACCATGCCGGGACGGCGTTGGTCTGACGGCCTGCACCAGGCGGTTGAAGCAAAAGAAGGGGTGGCCGTTCAGACAGAAAGCCAGACGCTGGCCTCAATCACCTTTCAGAACTATTTCCGTGTTTATGAAAAACTTGCCGGTATGACTGGTACCGCAGATACAGAAGCGTTTGAGTTTCAGCAAATTTATGGGCTTGAGGTGCTGGTGATTCCAACGCATCGTCCGATGCAGCGTATTGATCACGGTGATCTGGTTTATTTGACCATCAATGAAAAATATAACGCGATCATCGAAGACCTTAAGGATTGCAATCAGCGTAATCAGCCAGTATTGGTAGGAACGGCCTCGATTGAATCTTCTGAACTGCTCTCTCAGGCGCTTACCAAGGCGGGTATTAAGCACGAAGTGCTAAACGCCAAGCAACATGAACGTGAAGCTGAGATTGTCGCGAATGCAGGCAGCCCGGGCGCGTTGACAATTGCGACCAATATGGCAGGCCGTGGTACGGATATTGTGCTGGGTGGTAGCCTGGAGGCGGAACTGGTTGCGTTGAAGTCTAATGATGAAGTGGCAATTAATCGTGTTAAAAGCGAATGGCAGAAGCGGCATGATCAGGTATTGGAGAGTGGCGGTCTGTATATCATCAGTGCTGAGCGTCATGAGTCTCGCCGTATCGATAATCAGCTGCGAGGTCGCTCGGGGCGTCAGGGCGATGCCGGTTCAAGTCGTTTCTACTTGTCACTTGAAGATAGCCTGATGCGGATCTTTGCCTCGGATCGGGTTTCTAGCATGATGCAAAAGCTGGGCATGGAAGATGGCGAAGCGATCGAGCATCCGTGGGTGAGCAAGGCGATTGAAAATGCGCAGCGCAAAGTTGAAGGGCATAACTTTGATATCCGTAAGCAGGTGCTTGAATTTGATGATGTTGCCAATGACCAGCGTAAAGTGATTTACGATCAGCGTAATGAACTGATGGAAGCAGATGATATTTCTGAGACGATTAATGAGATCAGAAATGATGTGGTGAATGAAGTGATTGACAGTTATATCCCGCCGCAAAGTCTTGAGGAGCAGTGGGATGTGCCAGGACTTGAAGAGGCGCTGCAAGATGAATTTTCACAGCCAATGCCAGTTGCTGAATGGTTGAAGCAAGATGATGAGTTGCATGAAGAGACGCTACGTCAGCGAGTATTGGATGAAATTATTCAGTCTTATGCGGATAAAGAGTCACAGGTGGGTACGGAGGTGATTCGCCATTTCGAAAAGGCAGCGATGCTGCAGGTGCTGGATGGTCTATGGAAAGAGCATCTGGCTGCGATGGATTACCTACGTCAGAGTATCGGCCTACGTGGTTATGCACAGAAAAACCCTAAACAGGAATTCAAACGTGAATCCTTTGAGATGTTTACCCAGCTGCTGGACAAGATTAAGCTTGAGGTGATTAAGATTCTATCTCGTGTGCAGATTCGTGCCGAAGAAGATGTTGAGGCGATTGAAGCGGCACGCCGTGATCAGCTACCCTCCATGCAGTTTCAACATGCGGCGGCTGAAGCGTTGGGTGGCGATGTCGGTGGTGCCGATTTATCGCAATCAAAAGTTGAGTCTGAGGAGCCATTTGTACGTGATGGCCGTAAAGTGGGGCGTAATGAACCTTGTCCATGTGGTTCTGGTAAGAAATACAAACAGTGCCATGGCAAGGTGAGTTGAGCTCGCTGATTTTCTACTTTAAGAGACCATTGCACGAGAACTAGTTTACGTTCCAGCAAAGCATAAATGGTCGAAAAACCGAAGTTTACACGAAATAAATGACTGTTTTGAGAACATTTATAATGCAGCTGGAGCGGAAAATAGACTCGTGCAAAGGTCTCTTTAAATTGTAACTACTCAGCTAACCCATGAAATCCACCCGTTCAGCGTTAAAAAATGATCATTTACACGTGTAAACTCACATTTTTCGCTTTGAACTGGCAGATTTCATGAGCGATCTGAGCAGTCACTGTTAATTTTGACTACTCGCTGAGTAGTTACTTTAAATTTAGATAGGGTGCCTCACTAGATAATGTGAGCGGCTCTCGACTATACTTCCGCGATGGCCGTTAACCTACCTTTAGAATTACCAGAAATGCTTCCCGTTGCGGGAGTACGAATCGCAACGGCTGCCGCCGGGATTAAATACCTGGATCGCACTGATCTCGTAGCCTTTGAATTGGCCGCGGGTACGCAATGTGCCGCCGTTTTTACCCGAAATGCCTTTTGTGCGGCCCCCGTCACGGTTGCACGCGAGCATCTGTCTGTCACGACACCGCGACTGTTGCTGATCAATTCAGGTAATGCAAATGCCGGAACGGGTGAGCAAGGTTATCGAGATGCGTTAGCCAGCTGTGCAGTGCTGGCGGATGTGGCTGGTTGTGATGTCAATGAAGTGTTGCCATTTTCGACCGGTGTCATTGGTGAGTTGTTGCCGATGGATAAATTGTCGGTGACGATTCCATTATTATCGTCACGGTTTGATGAGAACCACTGGCATGACGCTGCGCATGGCATCATGACAACCGATACACTGCCCAAAGGTCTGTCTCGGCAGGTGATGATTGGCGATGAATGCATCACCATCACAGGTATCGCCAAAGGCTCTGGGATGATCTGCCCCGATATGGCAACGATGCTGGCCTACGTGGCGACTGACGCGAATATTACACCAGCACTGCTGCAGCGATGTTTGCGCTACGCAGCTGACCGCTCCTTTAATTGCATTTCAGTGGATGGGGATACATCAACTAACGATGCCTGTGTCTTGATGGCGACGAGTCAGGCGATGATGGCTGCGATTAATGATGAGCAGAGTAGCGCCTACCAACAGCTGCGGGACGCTATTACAGAGGTTTTTGTGGTCTTGGCGCAGGCGGTTATTCGCGATGGTGAAGGGGCGACAAAATTTATTACGATCAATGTTGAAGGCGGAGAGAGTGAGGCAGACTGCCGGCAGGTCGCCGATACAGTGGCTCATTCTCCACTGGTGAAGACTGCTTTTTTTGCCAGTGACCCAAACTGGGGGCGAATTCTGGCGGCCGTTGGGCGCGCCGGGATTGATCTGTTAGATGTTGGGCGGGTGGCGATCTATCTGGATGATGTCTGCATTGTGCGTAATGGTGCACGCGCGGCTGAATACACGGAAGCCGCAGGCGATGTTGTGATGAAACAGGATGAGATTGTGGTGCGGATTGTGCTGGGGGATTCGCCACATAGTGCACAGCTCTGGAGCTGTGACTTTTCATATGACTATGTACGTATTAATGCGGAGTACCGTAGCTAGTTTCGATGTTTAAATGAGCCTGTCAATAATGCTGTGTAAAGGCCCTTTTTTTCGACCATTTATGCCTTACTGGAACGAAAACTGGTTCTCGTGCAAAGGTCTCTCTCTATTCAGACTATGAAGCGTTTCACAACACCTTGCAGCTGATGCGCCATTGTCGCGAGCTCATCTCCACTATCTGATATGCCTTGAGCGTTGGTGGTCGTTTCATCTGCGATTTGACTGATGGCGACAACGTTTCGGTTGATCTCTTCAGTGACTGCACTCTGTTCTTCAGCTGCGGTGGCTATCTGCATATTCATATCGTTGATGGTGGTGATTGCGCTGCCGATGGCATGCAGTGCTGCTTTAATTTTAGCGGCCTGTTCGACGCTGGTGCGTGCTTGTGTGCGCCCTGTTTCCATTGCGGTGACCGAGTTTTGCGCACCCACCTGTAGTTTTTCGATGATACTTTGAATCTCCTGAGTCGATTCCTGGGTGCGCGTGGCGAGGGTACGTACTTCATCTGCGACGACTGCAAAACCACGACCTTGTTCGCCTGCCCGTGCTGCTTCGATCGCTGCATTGAGCGCCAGAAGATTGGTTTGTTCAGCGATATCTTTAATGACGTTCAGTACGGCTCCGACACTTTGGCTATCATCGGCAAGGGCCTGAATGACCTGCGCCGCTTGCTCAACTTCACGGGATAGATCTTCGATCACCGATATTGACTCATCCACAATCTGCTGGCCGTTATTGGACTCCGCTTGTGCCTGTGAGGCGGCGGTTTCTGCTGCGCTAGTGTTTTGTGCGACCTCCTGTACAGTGGCTGACATTTCGTTAATAGCAGTGGCTACCTGATCAGTTTGCAGTTGCTGGTGCCTGATGCTCTGGTTAGTGGTGGCGGTGATTGATTGCATCTGTTGCGCCGCTGTTTCAACTTGAGTGGTCGCGACGCCAAGGCCTTTGATCATCTCTTGAATGTGCGCGATAAATTGATTGAACCAGTGGGCTAGCTCTCCCAGTTCATCTTTGCGAGATTCATCGAGCCGTTTTGTGAGATCCCCTTCCCCGGCGGCCAGGTCTTTGGCTGTCGCAGTGATGTCTTTAATGGGTTTAACAATCGCACTATTAGCAACGTAAGCCAGTGTTGCCAGCAGCGCTGCAAATAGTCCGATCAACACAAAGACGATCTGCTGTGTCGCTTCACTGCTGTTCAGAATATCATCCATTCTACTCTGGGATTTTTGCAGTGTATTTTCAAGCAGAGGATCGACACTATGCTCGAGTGTTTCAGCAGCAGTATCAAATTCGGTCATGAGTCGATTGCCGTCAGCGAGGCCATGCTTAATATAGGCGTTGGCCATTTTTTTGCCGGTATTGTAGTAAGCCTCATAAGCGCTTTGCATGTTGGTATAGAGTTTGATGTTATTACTGTCTATCTCGGTCATTTCGGTGAGGAGTGCGTTAAACTGGGTATATTGCTGCTCAGCTTGATCAAAACCGCTGTTGAGGCCATCGAGCCCGCGTGTGGCGCTGATGTTGGCGAGCCATTGGTGAGTCTGGATAACGCTTATTTTTAGCTGATAGGCCTTCTGATTGATGAGGTGCTCGTTCTGTGTATAGGCCTCAATCTGGTTTTTAACATTGGTGGTGCTGTAAAGCATGATGCCAGCCTGAATAATGAGAAAAAAAACCATCACAGTGATGGCGGCAGTGATTTTATTGGCAATGCTCATGAATTAGCTTTCCTTAAGGTTTACGTGTGGCCTATTTGCTGTAGCGACCATGCCAGTTGAATCTTCATACCTTTAAGTTTGAAGGTATTGATAAATGAGCGGAGGATTTTCGGGATAGAGCGCTTGCGGGATAAAAAGACTGCTGAATAGCGCTTGAATTTTGGGCAAAAAAAAGCCCTCATGATGAGGGCCTTTTGCGCTAAATCAAGTTTTATTATTTGATTTTAGCTTCTTTGTACATCACATGTTTGCGTACGACAGGATCAAATTTTTTGATCTCCATTTTTTCAGGCATGGTGCGTTTATTTTTATCGGTAGTGTAAAAATGGCCGGTTTTGGCACTGGAAACGAGTCTGATTTTTTCACGCATCTCTTTGCTCCTTAAATTTTTTCGCCGCGAGCGCGCATGTCGCCCAGGACTTTGCCGATGCCGCATTTGTCGATAATGCGCATGCCTTTTGAACTGATGCGCAGACGAACCCAGCGATTCTCGCCTTCAACCCAAAAACGATGGGTCGAGAGGTTAGGAAGGAAACGGCGCCTTGTTTTATTGTTTGCGTGAGAAACGTTATTTCCCACCATTGGTCGTTTTCCTGTGACCTGACATACCCTGGACATTGTTCTAAAGCCTCCAAAACG
>QIJH01000182.1 GCA_003232725.1 Chromatiaceae bacterium
TATTAATGCTAACACTCATTCTGCGCTGGGGGCTCTCACCGCTGCACAAGGCAGCCAAAGAGATTGGCGAGATTGAAGCTGGCATGCACCAGGAGATTGAAGGCCGCTACCCTAAGGAACTCAGCGGCCTGACCAACAACATCAACGCTCTGATACGGATCAACAGCGAGCATGAAGCACGCTATACCGCCAGCCTGGGTGACTTGGCACATAGCCTGAAAACACCGTTATCAGTACTGCGTGGCGCCATTGAAATACCCGCCACCTCAATAGAAATCCTGCGAAAAACCACGGAAGAGCAGATTGAGCGCATGGATCAGATTGTCCAATACCAACTGCAACGCGCCGCCACCTCTGGACGCACCGCATTAACCGCGCCGATCAATCCTGAACGCATTGCCAACAAAGTAATCGCCGCACTCGATAAGGTCTATGCCGACAAAAAAGTACGAGGGAACCTTGATGTCAGCGCAACACTCGAACTGCACATCGAAGAAGGTGACTTGATGGAGCTGCTCGGCAACCTGGTCGACAATGGCTACAAGTGGTGTAAAGGGCGTGTTGATGTCTCCCTCTCACTCGAAAACAATCGGCCACACCACCATCAAACAAGGCGACTATTGATTGAAGTAGCCGATGACGGCCCGGGCATCTCACAGGCACTTTCAGATAAAGTCGTACAGCGTGGCTGGCGCAGAAGCGAAGAAGAGATCACCGGCCATGGACTTGGACTCTCTCTCGTTAGCGATATTGTGAACCTCTACAAAGGTGAACTAAAGATCACACAGTCAGCGCTCGGTGGCGCACTGATTCAGATCTATCTACCGATTTAAATAGATTACATCATGTGACTTTACCATCTCGATGATCTTGTGCAAAGGTCGTCAGACAGCGAGCAAACTCAGCGCCCAGCAACAACACCAGCCACGATACATAGATCCAGACAAGAAACACCGGAATCACAGCCAGAGCACCGTAGATAACGGTATACGAGGGAAATGCCAACACATACCAGGCAAACCCCTTCTTCGCCAGTTCAAACAGCAATGCGGCCAACAGTGCGGATACTATTCCCACTCGCCATGAGACTTTGCAGTTTGGCACCACCACATAAAAGAGTAGCAGCGCCACCACGGTGACCGCAATCGGCGCGATCACTAATAAACTATTTTTAACCCCTACCAGCGCCTCACCACCTTCGGCAATCAATGGTAATGAGGCAACATATGACGTCAGCAGAATACTGGTCGCAAATAAAATAGATGATAACAATAGCACCCCGCCATAGATCAGCAATGCCGCAAAGAGATTACGTTTAGGCTTAACCTGCCAAATATCATTCAACGCAACATTAATGGTATTCATCAGCATCAACGAGGTGAGCATGAGAAACATCAAGCCAATCCCGCCACTACTCGCCGCTGTCTCAATAAACTGCTGAAAATGCAGCTGCAACTGCTCATTAGAAGCAGGCACAAAATTACTAAAAATATACCCCTGAATATCATCGACCAGCGAAGAGAATAGCGGGAAAAATGCGAGAATTGAAAAAACCACTGCGAGCAGTGGCACTAATGATAACAACGTGGTGTAACTTAAAGCGGCTGCTGTACGTGTGCAGTTATCTTCCATAAAACGCCCACCTAAGTAGCGTAAAAAAAGAAAGGTAATACGCGCTCGGCTGGAGTTAGTCTTCAAGGTTTGTGAAATATAAAATCAAAGGGTTATTGATGATTCAAATCTTGTTCGGCCTGATAGCGCGCTTCATTTGCCAGGCGAATCGCCTCATATACTCTATTTTCATCGACAGCAAGTCTCGCCTGGTCAAAAAGCGCAGCAGCAGCAGCAGACAATACGCCTCGTTGAGAAGCATTCTGTAACACCCGTTTGGCTGCGCTCATCACCTGCGCAATATTCTGCGCCTTAATCGCCTCGGCCCTGGCCGCTTCGGCATCCTCACGTGCACCGCCAAAATCACCCTGCTCCAGCTCACGCGCCGCCTTATCCAGCAACTGTTCAGCTTGCTGAACATTTTCACTGGCATGCTCCGCCGCCCCAACAGCATGCGCGGCGCTCAGCGCCTGACGTGCATCACTCATCTCTTGTGTCGGCGCACTTGCACAGCCGGCCAATAGCACCACCCAGAGCGTGAATAGATAATTTATTTTTTTCAAAAACCACCGCCATAACTATCACAGGTAACACATTGTTGAACAAAGAGAATCCACCCCAGTTCAACGCTAATCGAACATGACTGAAAGAGAAATTATCACCCTCACCCAGTAGGCTGTCAAGAAAAGGTGCGCTAGAATAAACGCTATCAGCAATCACCACACATTCAGGGAGAGCCATTCATGAACACCACCATCTATCATAACCCTCGCTGTTCGAAATCACGCCAGACACTGCAGCTACTGCAGGATAATCAGATTGAGCCAACCGTTGTGGAATACCTTAAGACGCCGCCATCAGCGCATGATCTGGAACAGATCCTTACCCTGCTCAATATCGATCCCCGTGGTTTGATGCGTCAAAAAGAAGCCGCCTATCAAAAAAATAACCTCAACGATCCTGCGTTATCTCGTGCTGAGCTGATCGCCGCCATGATTGAACACCCCATCTTAATCGAACGGCCGATTGTCACCACCAATGGCAAAGCCGCCGTGGGTAGACCACCCGAAAACATACTGGAGATCCTCTAACATGGCCGAAATTCTAGTGCTCTACTACAGCCGTTACGGCAATGTCGCCAAAATGGCTCAGCTGATTGCAAGGGGCGTCGAAGAGGTTCCCGGCGTTACCGCTCGTATTCGCACCGTGCCGGCGGTATCCAGTGTGTGCGAGGCGACTGAAGCGACTATTCCCGATGAGGGAGCCCCCTACGCCACACACGATGACCTCAAGCAGTGCGCCGGATTAGTACTTGGCAGTCCAACACGCTTTGGCAACATGGCAGCGCCACTCAAATACTTTCTCGATACCACCGGCAGCCAATGGCTGAGCGGTACGCTGAGCGGCAAACCAGCTGCTGTGTTCACCTCAACCGGATCCATGCATGGTGGGCAGGAGAGCACTCTGCTGACGATGATGATCCCGCTGTTACACCACGGCATGCTGATCAGCGGCATTCCCTACAGTGAGACCGACCTGCTCAATACCCAGAGTGGCGGCACCCCATACGGTGCAAGCCACCTTGCCGGTAATGATGGCAAACTGCCCATTACAGAAGAAGAGAAACGACTCTGCCGGGCACTAGGAAAAAGGGTTGCCGAAACGGCGCTCAAACTGCAGGCCTGATAAAATATCGGATGAGACCTCAGGATAGTGGTGTTAAATCGCGCGCTAAAAACCCCTTCAAAAAAGGAATGGTCAAGCGACGCTGCGCCACCAGTGTCGCATCATCAAGCGCTTCGATCAGTGAAAACAGTGAGTGCATATCGCGCCGGGTACGGCTAAAAAGATAGCGTGCCACATCGTCATTCATCTGCATGCCAATCGCCGCTGCTCGCGCCTGTAACGCCACCATCTTCTGCTCATCATCCAGCTCATTGAGCTGAAACACTAACCCCCAACCCAATCGAGTAGCTAAATCAGGTAGCACTAACGCCAAACCTTGCGGTGCTGTATTGGCAGAAACAAGCAACTGCGACCCATTACTCTGCATTCGATTATAGAGATGAAAGATCGCCTCTTCCCATTCTCGCAGCCCGGCAATCGCCTCAATATCATCCACACAAACCAATGGCAGAGATTCCATTCCATCCAGTATCTCAGGCGAGAACAGCTGATAGTCTCGCAACGGCAGATAGACCGCTACTTCATCACGGGCCGCCATTTGATGACACGCAGCCTGCATCAGATGAGACTTACCGCAACCTGCAGCGCCCCACAGATAAAGCGGCGTAGTATCGCCATCATCAGGAGCCGCAGCACGTTGCAATATGCTCACCAGCTGCTGGTTATCTGCCTGGGAAAAATTATCAAAGGTTGCGTGATCGCGCAACCGAATACTCAAGGGTAACTGCTTTGCCATACGTCTTAAAGAGAGCTACTCTACCCTGTTTGCTGGTGTTTCAGAAACAGTCGTTTCTGTCGTCCCAACAACCGCTTCGCCTATCGTTTCAGAGACCGCAGCAACATTCGTTTCCACCGCCTCATCCGCACCATAAATATTACTGTCAAGGTATTGATCATGGGCGTAACGCAACAATACCACCAATACAGCGGACACCGGCAGTGCCAGTAAAATACCGAAAAAACCGAATAACTGTCCGCCCGCCATCACTGAAAAAATCACCATCACCGGATGCAGCCCGATACGCTCACCCACCAGCCACGGGGTTAACACAAAACCTTCCAGCAACTGCCCCACAGCAAAGACCGCAATCACAAACAGCAGTAGCGAAAGATCATGCACCTGCACAATCGAGGCAGTCCCCGCAACGACAATACCCACAATCAAACCAAGATAAGGGACAAAACTCACGATACCCGCCAGCAGCCCAATCAGGAAAGCAAGATCAAGCCCGACCATCCACAAGCCCACCGTATAGATAACCGTCAGCGCCAGCATTACCGAAAGTTGACCTCGCATAAAGGTACCAAGAACTTCATCGCAACCCGTTGCCACACGACAAACTTTTGCTTCAGCCGCTCGCGGCAACAACGAACGAAGATGCTCAATCAGATCCCCCCAATCACGCAATAGATAAAAGGTAACCACCGGAATTAACACCAGATTAGCCACCCATTCCAACACCGCCAGCCCCGACTTGGAAACCACCGCGACCAGCCCAATCGCGGTACCACCGACCTGGCGCCAGTGGTCAACAAAAGCCTGTTTTAACAGCTCCAGATTAAGGGTGTTCTCACCAAAACCGATGTGCAGCTGCGCCCACGGCAGGGCGACACGCTGGATCCAGTCGACATAACCCGGCCAGTTACTCACAAAGACACCGATCTGACGTTCCAACAAAGGAATAATCACAACCGGCAACATCAACAGCAACAATGAGATGACACTAAAGACCGTTAAAGTTGAGCTGTTACGAGAAAGGCCACGCTGCTCAAGACGCACCACAAACGGGTGCCCCAGATAAGCGAGCAATCCTGCAATCAAAAAAGGGGTCAACACAGGCGCCAGTAAATAGAGCAACACAGCGCTGCCGACCACCAACATTAATATCCACCACTTCTGTCCTTCAGCCATCATGCATCGCTTCTATTTTAATGATCATCTGCGTGTCCCGTCATCGCACGTCACTACCAGCGCCACACCTATTCCGGCACCCCATAACAGGTTGGTCACCACCACAAAATAGATCTGCGAGCGGCCACAGACTCATCGACAACACCGCCATGACATTGGAACTTGGTGCTGCAGACTCATGGCAGCAGACGGTACCACAACTGATCATATGTCTCAGCCGCCATTTCCCACGATGGTGTTTGTAGCGCATCGCCCGCATCAACATTGATCACCGCCGGGACTGCCACCAGCGTGCGCCCAAAACTAATCGTCTGCGCCAGCCCTTCACTGTCTCCTCGCACCTGCAAATCAAACGTCACCGTTTCACCCATCACACTACCCACCTGCATCGCGGTCACCACATCGAGCGACTGCAAAAACTGCAAAGTACGCGCGTAGCCTTGCAGCGAGCGTACATCTTTCACCGCCACTTTGAGACGGCTACTCTGCGACTCATCAAACACTTTGGCAAAACGACGCCCAAGATGGTCCGCCACGCCATCCACACCGGCTGACAATACTTCAGCCTGCAACGGCGAACTCGCTTGCCAGTGTGCCGCTTCTCCTCCCTGATACAGGGTCCAGCGTGATTCCCAAATACCATCACTCTGATGAAACAACCTGCCAACCAAAATGGCTTCCGTTGCATAACGTGCCGAACCGTTCAAAATAGCATCCTGGAAATTACCCCAGACATCGCTAAAACGTAGCGCCATCTGATCCTCTAAATCCCACAGCGGCACAAACAGCGGCAGACCACGACGCTGCGCCTGCAACTGCATCACCTGTTTCACTTCCGGCAAAGTATCGGCCGCCATCAAAGAACGCACCCCGCCATCATCCACCACCACCCAAACCAGGGTTGCCGGGCGCACCTGCCCCCACAGCGGCACGGCCGCTTTACGCAGCGCCTGATCAATCGCAGCTGGGTCAAAACTGACCCGCAATACTTGCGTCAGTTCGTCTGACATCCCGACGGGCGCACCTGCACGTCGCGGCAGCGCGCGATAACGGTATTGCTGCACTAACTGCAGCGAACGTTTATAAAGCCCGCGCAACGCCTCCAGGCGTGGCGTATTGCGATCACCACTCACCCGTATCAGCACCTCATCCAGCGCCATCCTGATCGCCTCATTGCGCTCATTACGCCCCTGACTGGTCACCAGCACCTCAGTCTCGTATAGCCCATCCACCTCAGCGGCATCGCTATTCAGCGAGAAAACCAGCACAAAACAACAACCGAGAAAAAATAGCGAGCGCAGCCACCCCGAGCCAGGTAAATGAGCAGATCGCGGCACTGCCCGCAGGGAAAATGCGGCATGGAAAATGGCTCTGCTAGAAATTTCAATCATAGGTTTTATTGTATCAGTCTATCGAGATCTTCCCCAGCGATTGCACTCACGGAAGATTCAGCTGCAAGGCCACGAGCATGGCACATAAATTTGCGTTAGAATAGCGTCTGGAGTTGTGCTCCAACCAATCTACCCCAATCATAGCCAAAATTAGCCGCCCCGTGAATTCAAATAATACAAAATCAGCAGAGACCACCTCCCTTAGCTACCGTGACGCGGGTGTCGATATCGATGCCGGTAGCGCACTGGTCGAGAAGATCAAATCCACCGCACAAAAGACCACTCGTCCCGGCGTGCTCTCCGGCCTGGGCGGTTTTGGTGCACTCTTTGAGTTACCAGTAGATCGCTACCGTCAGCCCGTATTGGTCGCCGGCACCGACGGCGTTGGCACCAAACTAAAACTGGCAATCGAGACCGGCAAACACGACACCATCGGCATCGACCTGGTGGCGATGTGCGTCAACGACCTGATTGTACAGGGGGCAGAACCGCTCTTTTTCCTCGACTATTACGCCACTGGCAAGCTTGATGTCGATGCGGCGGCTGCAGTCATTCAAGGTATCGGCGCCGGCTGCGAGCTGGCAGGCGCGGCACTCACCGGCGGCGAAACTGCTGAAATGCCAGGCATGTATCAGGACGGAGATTACGACCTCGCTGGTTTCTGTGTCGGCGTGGTTGAAAAAGATCAGATCATCGACGGCAGCAAGGTTAGCGCCGATGACGTGTTGATCGGCATCGCCTCATCCGGGCCGCACTCAAACGGCTATTCACTGATACGCAAGATCATCGAACATTGCGGCGCCAATCTCTCTGACGCCTTTGGCGACAGCACCCTCGGTGCAACCCTGCTGATACCGACCCGCATCTACATCAAGCCACTGCTGGCACTGTTTAAAGAGATTGAAGTACATGCATTGTCACATATCACTGGCGGTGGCCTGCTCGAAAATCTACCGCGCGTCATGCCAGCAGGCACCAGTGCCAATATCGACTGCAGCGCCTGGTCGCGCCCAGCGATCTTTGAGTGGCTACAACAGCAAGGCAATGTCACCGTAGAAGAGATGTACCGCACCTTTAACTGCGGCATCGGCATGGTGCTGTGCGTCGCGCCTGAAGATGCCACCAGAACCATCGAACTGCTACAACAGAAAGGTGAAAAGGCGTGGCAGATCGGCACTATTCAGGCAACCCCGAATGAAGCAGCCAGCGTGACCCTGTGCAACGCTAAATGAGCAACAGCAGTCGCGAGCACAGCACAGCACTACCGATTGTCGTGCTGATTTCAGGCAATGGCAGCAATCTACAGGCAATTATCGACGCGGTTCAAAATAACGGCCTGGCAGTCGAGATCCGCGCCGTGATCAGCAATCGCGCTGACGCCTACGGCCTGGAACGTGCACGTGCAGCCAACATTCCCACCGCAGTGGTTGATCACAAAGCCTTTAATAGCCGTACGGAATACGAGGTCAGACTGCAGAAGCTCATCGACCAACATTCACCTTTGCTGGTAGTGCTAGCAGGCTACATGCGCATTCTCGGTGATGCATTTGTCGACCATTATCAAGGCCGCATGCTAAACATTCACCCCTCGTTACTGCCTGCTTTTCCCGGCCTTAACACCCACCAGCGCGCAATCGATGCTGGCGTGACCAAGCATGGTGCCAGCATCCATTTTGTCACCAATGAACTCGATGGTGGCCCAGTGATTCTACAGAGTCGCATTCCGTTACTGCCTGATGATGATGCGCACACACTGGCCAAACGTGTCTATCGCCAGGAGCACCAGATTTACCCGCTCGCACTCCGCTGGTTTGCTGAAGCGCGGCTCACCGTCATCGCAGGCAGAGTGCTATTTGACCAAAAGCCTCTCGTCAGCCCAATACAGTATTCGACCCACAGATGATCAGCAGCGCACGACAACTATCACACCAGGTTCACTCAATGGTGGTACCACGGGCCTGCCTGATTCTGCCATTCCTCTATATGGGCGTGATTTTTTTACTCTCTTCAATCCCGGGTGATGGCTCACCTGCCATTGTCGATCCGATCACAGCGACCATCAAAGCGATCATCTACAATGGCGCGCACATACCGCTATTTGCATTACTCGCGTGGCTCTGGTGCTGGTCACTCGCCGGCTGGAACATTGCGCTCAACAGGCGCCTGATGCTAGCCTTCTGTTTGACAGCAATCTATGGCATAACCGATGAGTGGCATCAAAGTTTCACCCCTGGACGAGATACTTCCTTTTTAGACGTCATGCTTGATATGCTAGGCGGCTATCTTGCGCTGTACTTCTACCGCGGACAACTAGGCAAGCGCTAACGGATAAGCGATGTGGTCATCACGACAACAAATCAGATTTACTATTATCCATTAAATTTAAGGATCGATCGTGAAAAAAATCGTCATTTTTTTACTTATCAGCGTCGCCACCACAGCGGCCTATGCAGAAAGCACACGCTACATCACCGACCGCCTTGAGATCACCATGCGCAGCGGCGAAAGCAATCAGCACAAGATCCTGCGCATGCTCAGCAGCGGCACCCAACTCGAACTGATCCAGACAAACACCGACTCAGGTTATTCCCAGGTCCGTCTCAAGAATGGCAGCCAGGGCTGGGTCATCACGCGCTACCTGGAGCAGCAACGCAGTGCGCGCGAGCGCCTTGCCGCCAATGAAAAACAACTCGCCCGTATCCAATCAGAAAACAGAACGCTCAATGACAAGTTTACCAAACTCACCCGCCAACATAACGCGCTCAACAACAAAACGAATAAACTGAGTGCTGACAACGAAAAACAGTCTAAAGAATTTGCACGCGTGCGCAGCATCTCATCAAACGCACTCACGCTAGACAGTGAAAACACATCGCTAAGAGAGCAGACACGCCAGTTAGAGCGTGCCCATCAAGCGCTACAACTGGAAAATGGCTCACTTAAGGATCGCAGTGATCGCGACTGGTTTATTGTCGGTTCTGGCGTCATCTTGCTTGGCATGATAATCGGTCTGATCATCCCCAAGATTCGCTGGCGTAAAAAATCAGACTGGAGCTCACTCTAATCAATCTCATTCATCATCGGGCGCCCACCCCATGATGATGCATATTCAAGCGCTTGTCCGAGAATATCGGACAGGCCGCGGCTCCTAGAGGAGGTTTCAATCACCTGAGTGAGCGTAATTATGGGCCTTTTCCTGAGGCGCAATAGTCGTTCTATTGCAACGAATCGCAACACCGCCCCAGTGCGGAAAAGGGCCATAATAGCGCCGCGAACGGTAATTGAGAACACCCCCTAGTAAATTGGCTCTTCCACAAAAGCAGGTGCCACGGCCAGAGAAAGGTTAGCTACAACCTCTTCCGCCACCTCGATACTCAGCGGATGAGTACTGCTATTACCCAAAATAGCATGAATCGCTAACACCGCTTTACCATAATCTTCCGGGTCAATCTTAGTGAAATTCTTATCCTGTGAGCGCTGCAAGACGCGCTTGGAAACATGGTCATCAGGGCGAAACTCACTCAGGATTGGTGCATAACGCCATATCATCCCCTCCTCCCCTTCAATTTTATCAATATAAGCATTAACCTCCTTCCTGACAGGGTATTCACGTCGGTTACTCACCATCATCCAGGTGACAAAACCAGCCACGGTCGCTGGCACCATCATAATCCATACCAGCTTGGAAAAAACAGTCACATCAACAGCTCCGCTCTTCCAACCAAAGAGACCAATCGAAAAACCGACCCCATAAACAATACCGGCTGCCAGCACACCCGACAACTTGGTCTTATTACGAAGCGGTTTAACCCGTTTTTCATAATCGAGCCGCGGCACATCAAAATACTGCTCAAAATGTCCAAAGATCTCTTTTTTAACCTGCCGTCGATTTTTCTTCTTCTCAGCCATTCCAATCCCTCAATATACGAATATACGTCCGCTGCCGCGAAACTCATCTCAACACGCCGCACATTACCATGAACGCGGCAGTTTCTGCTGAATCACAATGCGCTCATCTTCAACATCCACATAACCACACCTACAACGAGCTCTTTCATGACACGGAATCTGAGGACACCGGTGTTTTTCAAGGTAGTTGTCGCTTTTTTTAATCAAGCAGCTTCTTTTGCGTCTTCCTTCCGCTTCAGCCCTCGCTTCTTCTTTTTCAAACCTCGACTCAAAAGCTTTTCTGCCAACTCGATGAAACTGCTGCCTCCAAGGCATCTATCCGTACGGTCATGCTTTTCAAACGCTTCTATTCCATATTGCAAGGAATTTCAACACAGCCAGGAAGCAAATAGGGCGTGCAATTAGCCCTAAATCTCAATCGCTGCGGGTATATATTCCAGCTAAATGTTCAATATCCTGATGTTTTGGATAAACAACAACTACCACTATATATAAGAACGGCTAAACCACAGGTAATCGAAACCGCGTAGCTTTCTCCAGTGCTTATCGGCGCATTGCCCAAGTTTGAACATCATGTACAACATGCCATGACAATAGCTTGATAGCTTAGCCAGGGTCCCTCGTATCAACAGGCTTCATAGTTGGTGGCATTGGTGGAATAACAACGTTACCCACTGCACCAATGTTGTAACTACCCATTTGTTTAGTACCAAAAAAATCCTTTGTTACAAGGGCAGAAACTAAAGATGAGCCCTTCCCAATGATAGGGCTATCTTTATCAATGATAACTGGGTTGTAAGCAGTTGAATCCACTGTAATCATAGGATCTGCCACCACGGCATTAGTGTCTGATGACGGAATAGAGTCTGCAGGCCCGCCAAAATAGGAATTGCTATCGAATGTGTGGCGCTCGCTTAACTGCACGTACGGATCATTAGTAGCGTTAACGATTACATTGTTAACTGCAGCCGATGACAGTATATCTCGGTTATCGTGGAGCTGGAGACCCACGCCCTGATTGTTTAAGAGCATGTTGTTGTAAAATACAGCGTGTCCATTCGAATGATAGATTGCACCATTCCACCCGTCTCTGGTTCATTGGCCTCACCTTTATCCCAAGAGAGGTCATATATCCCAAGGCCCCGACTTGCATCAGCTTCACATGAAATCAGATTATTGTGCCAATGGTTTGATTTTTGATAAACATCAGATTTACATCTATTTTGTTGGTGGTTATCGACAAAGTGCGGTCCACGATCAATCAGGTTGTCATAGGAGTAATTGTAAGCAATTTCATTAGCGGCTAATTCCTGGCAACCATCAATATAAATAGAATGGTCAAGCCTATCTTTAGAACGCCCACCATGCACTGCATTACCTAATATTTTCACGCCGTCAGAGCCGGTATGAATGATACCAGCGCCACCTATTTTCTCCTGCACGCCAATGGCATCATTGCCGATAATTCTGCCGTAGCGGCCAACCTGAATACCACGTGCAAAGGCTCTAGTGGCCAGTTTTGCAATAGTCATATGATAAGCTTCAATTATGACGCTTTTGTTGAAATTCGATTTATTACCCGTTGTCCAGGAGTCAAACATAGCGACTTCGTTCGGGTAGCCGATGAACCCAATGGGATCCTGGGCCGTTCCCCACGTTTCCGATTTACGTACCCAGATGTTCGACTTGCCACCGTTGTACTTCTCATCATAAATCCCTTCTCTGAAATAACCGACATCACCTGGTTGCATTTCATCGATAAAATCGCTTAAATCTGACCATGGGTCTGATAACGTACCCGTTCCTCCCGATGCATTCACATCAATGAAATAAATTGAACCAATGGTATTAATACGAAAAGGAATGGTATTGGACGTTTTGTTATTGACACTAACAGATATGGTGCCATCACCGTTGGACATGCTGCTGTTTAACTGAAAAGTAATGGTTTGTAAAAAAGGAACAGGATTGTTTGTTTTTGCCCAGAAATCTTTATAGTCTGAGCTGGTTGTGAGTTCGGTACCATTAACCGTGACGTAACTATCACCTCTTTGCGTACCAAAGTTTCGCCCCCAAATCGTGACTATTGCGCCTTTGTTGGGTTGGGATGAATCCCATCCGCTTTTAGGTGCTGATATTAAATCAGAAAAAAAGATCATTGGCTCAGCAGCGTGTGCTGCCGTGCTTCCCGCAACAAGTCCGGCAATGAAAATTGTTCGAAATACCAGTAATAATTTTTTCATATGAGATCTCCATGAATATATGGATTGGTCCCTGCAAAGCAGCATGCACCAATCTTTCTTTCTACAAAACTTACTTTACTAGCACCTGTTGGCCATTCATTTTCATCACTGCTGGAGGCGCTTTTTTCGTCCGACATACCCAAAGGGCACACAGAGGTGGAAAGCGGCCCAGCCCCCTTATCGGATTGTCGGATTGCACCTGAAAAAACGCCACTCGGCGTTGCTGTTCGTTTATTTGAAATGAGCAGACTTCTACCCACAGTCCTTGATTGGCGATTTCTCAGGCATAACAGTGATGAAAATGAATGGTCAACAGACCCTAATATCAGCATTTTTTTGTCACGATAGTTAAGTCTATCTCGGCGGCTAGTTTGAGCGAATAACAATGCTAAACAGAAATAAGGTAATTAAGGGCACCTCTATTAATTTGCTTTTTAGCATCTGAATGATTGTGACTATAATCAATAACCTGTTTGCAAATAGGAACTTATTCACAAATTGAGACCTTTATACGAGTCTATTTTCCGTTCCAACTGCGTTATCAATGATCTCAAATACTCATTTACTTGGTGTAAACTCCGTTTTTTCGACCATTTATGCCTTGCTGGAACGAACACTAGTTCTCATGCAAAGGTCTCAAATCTTGGTTTCAACTAATAAGTGCATAACTTGAAGTAAGTAGAAAAGGCGGATTACGCTTTGCGTATTCGCCCTACGCGCTTTGTAATTGATCTTGTCAAGACGATTTCTTTTGAATGCAGGTCAGTTAATATGATAAGTCAAGACTTGACCCTTTTCTGATGATTTGCTGCCCGCTGCTGTTGTTCGAATCACCTTGTGAAGGGGATGTATTGGTAGCGGTCACTGTTGATATCTCCACTCGCGCGGAACCAATCTCAACACGCCGCACATTACCATGAACGCGGCAGTTTCTGCTGAATCACAATGCGATCATTTTCAACATACACATAACCACCCACAACGAGGTCTTTCATGATGCGCGTCACCATCTCACGCGATGCGCCGACCATCTTGCCAAGGTCCTGATGGGTCGGCTTTGGCTTAACCACCATTTTGCCCTCTTCCTCTTCGCACTCGACTGCAATGCTTAACAACGTCCTGGCAACGCGTCCATAGACATCGAGCAATGCAAGGTTTTTCACATTATCAGTCAATGCGCGGATGCGCTGTGTCAGATTTTCAATCACTTTCAAGGCAATCGCAGGATGATGCGCCAACACCTCCTGAAAAGCGCTTTTTGAGATCACACAAAACTGCGAGCTTTCAACCGTCATCACGGATGCCGAACGTGGCAGATCATCCAACAACGCCAGTTCTCCAAAGTATTCCCCCGTGCTCTGCGTATTCAGGATCACTTCCCGCCCTTTCTCACTGGTGAGAAACACCTTCACCCGACCACTCAGAATCAGAAAGAGAGAGTCGGAATCATCCCCCTCATGAATCACAATGGTATTTCGAGGAAAGCGCTTAACCTTCGCCCCCTGGTGAATAACAGACAACTCATGCGCTTCCAATCCCGCAAACAGCGGGATATTGGCTAACTGATGATCCATCAAGCCTCCATGTAAATAAGTAAAATCTTGATGTAACTACTCAGCTAACCCATGAAATCCACCAATTCAGCGTTAAAAAATGATCATTTACACGTGTAAACTCACATTTTTCGCCTTGAACTGGCAGATTTCATGGGCAATCTGAGCAGCCACTGTATTTTGACTACTCGCTGAGTAGTTACATCTTGATTATCATAAATGTTTATTCATTAATGATAACACTCAGCTATTATCCAGCTTTATAACGGCCCCAATAGTTTCTTCTTCACCCTGCCCTTACAAACAGGTATGCTTTTGAAGTATATAATAAAAATATAAACCTTCATTGGCAACCCCCACAAGGAGTACTCATTGCAGCATCTGTCAAAATGGCTAATGGTGGGTCTGTTGGGCGGACTGCTTGGCGCGCTGCTGGGTCTCAGCACATGGGCACTTAAGCTAGAAGAAAACACCGGGCTCGAATCACTCTTTCATCAACGTGGCGCAATCCCGCCGCCCAAAGAGATTGTGATCATCGCGCTCGACAAGCGCTCAGCGGACCAGCTGGCACTGCCCAATGAGACCATATTATGGCCACGGCAACTGCACGCCGATCTTGTCACAAAACTCACCACCGCCGGGGTCACAAGCATTACCTATGACATGCTGTTTAAAACAGCCAGAGAGCCACGACAGGATCAGGCGTTTGCCGCTGCGATCCACTCAGCCAACAATGTCATTCTATTTGAATTCATGAAAAAAGAGCTCGCCACTAACAGTGCCAGCCCAGACATGGCAACCACCATTCGTCGCCGTATTCAGCCAATGCCACTACTTGCGGAGGCCGCTGCCGCACTCGCCCCCTTTCCACTGCCCAAGGTACCCCTCAAGGTGAGTCAATTCTGGAGCTTTGCCGCTGATGCAGGCGATGCCGCCACACTGCCTGCCACCACGCTGCAACTCTACACCCTGGATGCCTACGATGAGCTTCTCACATTGCTGCAAGCGCTGGCACCACAACATATCACCACACTGCCAGCAACAAAACAGGCACTGCTCGAACAGCAGCAGCTCACCACGCTCATCCATCAGCTAAAACGCCTCTTTGCAGACCAACCAACACTACTGGAAAAATTAATCGCTGCCGCCAACGATGCCAAACAGACACTGCAACACCGGGATAAGCTCCTCGCCCTGTTACGCATCTATCACCCACGTCATAGCCACTACCTCAACTACTATGGGCCGCCACGGACCATCACCACCATCCCGTTCTATCAAATCATTCAAAGTGACAACAGCCGCGAATGGCGGGCGCAGCTTGCCAAGCTGAAAGACAAGATGATCTTTGTCGGCTACTCTGCAGAGCTCCAATGGGAACAGAAAGATGGTTTTTACAGTGTCTATTCCCGCCAGGATGGCCTCGATATCAGCGGCGTTGAAATTGCCGCGACCGCCACTGCTAATCTACTCCAGGGACGCAGCATTCAAACACTATCGCCAATGGTTCACTTCGCCATATTACTATTTTGGGGGCTGCTCATTGGCATCCTTGCGATCCAACTCAGTGCCATTCGTGCCACCCTCGCAGTGCTACTGCTGAGTAGCGGCTATTATTTTCTTAGTCTGGCGCTGTTTAGTAACGTTAATCTGTGGCTGCCACTGCTCATCCCGCTACTCATACAGATGCCATTGATTCTTTTTGCCGGCATCATCTGGAAACACCTCGACACAGTGCGTGAACGCCGCAACATGCATAATGCCTTCAGCAATTATCTGCCCAAACAGGAAATTGATCGTTTAACCCAACACAACACACTACTCGCTCCCGGCGGTGAACTGCGCTATGCCACCTGCCTGTTCACCGATGCCGCACAGTACACCCAACTGTCAGAGCGGATGGCACCGGCTGAACTCGGTGCACTCATGAATCGCTATTACACCACTATCTTTGCCCCCATACATCACCATCAGGGCGATATTTCAGATGTAGTCGGCGATGCCGCCATGGCACTGTGGCCAAGCGATAAACCCTCTGCAGCGCTGCGCCATGCCGCCTGCTGTGCAGCAATCGATCTAATCGCTGCGGTTGAGCGCTTTAACCATGAAAACCCGACCCACCAACTGCCCACCCGTATCGGCATGCATTGCGGTGAAATTTTACTCGGCAACGTCGGTGCCGTCGGCCGCTTTGAATATCGCGCCACGGGTGATGTCGTCAACACCACATCCAGAATTGAGGGCATGAACAAACTGTTTAATACCCGTCTGCTGGTGAGTGATGATGTACTGGACGGACTGGATGATTTCCAAACACGCCCCATTGGCACCTTTATTCTGGCAGGAAAGTCACGTCCGATCACACTGCATGAACTGCTCTCACTGCGCAGCCATGCCAGCGCAGCACAACAACAGCTCTGCACTCAATTTACAGCCGCACTCGCACGCTTCAAAAGCGGCAACTGGGATGTGGCGCTGATGGCATTCAACGACATCATCTCGACTCACCAGGACCAGGCCTCACGCTATTACCAACAGCGCTGCCAGGCGTATCAGAACACCCCGCCCAGCGCGCCATGGGACGGCACCATCAATATCAGCAAAAAATAACTTATAGAGGCCTTTTAACAGGCCCGCCAAGTACAAGCATCAACCAACATGATACGACCATTGACCTCCCCTCAACTCAGCACCTGCCGACAGCCACTCGGCACCCGTTTTTTAGTGATAAAGGGGTCACGACCAAAATTAGCGCAACACACATTAACCAGTATGGCATTTTTCACGCCCCACTCTCAGCGTCCGTTGAACACCATATTGAACGCTTCTGAGCCATTGATACCTCAATCAGTTAGCGCCTGACAAAGCAGACAGGTAGCATTACTGTTGGTGCAAAAAATCTGCTAGACAAAGATTCCCGCTCCCACAACATCGACGACACCACACGGCGCATCATGCCAGCACTGATGATCTTTACCCAGGTGATGCTACGCGATAGCCACTCAACTCAAACATCTCATGCAAATACATAGAGAGTTCCCTGAATCGTCTCAAACAAGTGCTTGCCAAATTGATGCTGCTGCAGAAAGTGGCGAAAGTTCAAGCGCGTGGCTTCTTCGGGCAGATTATCCGCTGACATGAAACCATACAAAACGATTTATGAGTCGCTGTGATTACCATTTGGTAATTTATTGGCAATGTTCAGGTGATTTACGTCTTGTAAAGTGGTTTTTTCTGAAGTGAATACTGTGCAATACAGCGGCTTACCGTCTAGACGATTAACGTGCTGTATATAGCGAATTTATTGTTCTTTTACGCATAAAGATATGTGGTCACAAGGTTAAAGAAGGAAAAATATGATGAAGCGCTTGATAGGTAAAAAATGGTTTTGTTTACTCTCTTCTATTTCTCTCCTTGGGGTTCCAGCCGTTGTCGCTGCCAATGGTGGCGGCCATGGCCATGCTGATGCCCCCGAGCTGGAAGTCGAAATTGATCTTTTTCGTATTGGTGACTCGATCTCGAATGTCGGAAATGCACAAACTGACGCCTCAGGTGTGCGCCTAGAGTCCCAATACGAAATAAATAACAAAATTTTCTCACTGGGTTTCGAACGATGGAATTATAGTTGGACAAACCCAGGAAGTCTTCCCTTTACTGCTGGCACAGCCAGTGACCCCTGGAATACTTTTAACACGATACAATTGGGTTTTGCCTATGAACATGAGGTCAGTAAACATCTGGAATTACTTTATTATCTTGAAGCAGAATCATCTTTTGAAAAAGAGATGGATAGCTCCCGTGAATATGAGGCAGGCATCGATTTTTCCTATACGCCTTCTGACAACTGGACTTATACCTTGAATGTTAACCTGGAATCTTTAGATGCAGAATCAGAAGGAGCAGAACTTGGAGTGGACTTGGAAATCGAATGGAATCATCACGCCAACGAAGGCTGGTCGGGTGAATTCGAAATCAGTAGTGAATTTCCAGAGACAACGCTGCGTTATCATTTCACCAAAGCATTTTCGACGGCTGCTTTTTTTAGTGAGGGTGGGACTAACACGATCAGGCTTTCTGACAGTAGCCCTGTGATTGGTATGCAAGGCGGGTATTTAGAGGATGAATATAATAGCATTGGGATGAAGTTTGAGTATGAGTTGGCGCATGAAAGTTACTTTTCATTTTCATTACAGCAAAACAGCGACAGGACGCTTACCTTTACCGATAGAGCCGGATTAACAGAAACGACATACGGCTTTGGTGATTCTGTCGAAATGTCCTTTCAATTTTCACAAGAATTTTAATCTCAACCTTTCCGGTTTAGCTTAATTTTGAGAATTCCAGGTACTTATCTGCGATCAAAATCGCTCTATTTGATAATATGGCTAAAAAACTACGATAATGATGTACTGTACAAAGAAGCGTTAGAAAATAATATTTTAAGATGCGCGGAATAAATACTCGGGCCACATTATAACTGGACGATTTATGTCATGAGAATCTTACTGGTCGAAGACGACCAGACAATTGCTAATTTTATTGTTAAAGGGTTAAAAGAAGCGGGCTATTGTGTTGACCATGCTGTTGATGGAATTACAGGGCTGGATCTCGCACTAAACAATCACTACGATATCGATATTGTCGATGTTATGTTGCCGAAACTGGATGGTTTGTCGATTATAGAGCGGATGCGACAACAGAAAATCGATACGCCCGTTATTATCCTCAGTGCTAAACGATCCATTGATGATCGTGTAAAAGGGCTCCACAGTGGCGGTGATGACTATCTTGTTAAACCGTTCTCCTTTAGTGAATTATTGGCACGCGTACAAGCACATTTACGGCGCTCCAATAATGTTATTGAAACTACCCATTTAACGGCTCACGGTTTATCGCTTGATTTGTTGGCACGAACAGTTACGCGTGAAGGAAAAAGAATCGATCTGCAACCCAAAGAGTTTGCGCTTTTGGAATACCTTATGCGCAATGCTGAACGTGTTGTTTCAAAAACCATGATTATGGA
>QIJH01000143.1 GCA_003232725.1 Chromatiaceae bacterium
CGAAACCTGAGGTGCATGCCGAGGTGCAGAATTCCTCGTTAATCCGTCTGCAAAACCATAGTTGCCAACGAAGACAACTACGCACTAGCAGCTTAAACACCTGCTTAGTGCCCTCAGCCTGGCGTGTGCTTATGCGCCCAGATTACTGGGGTCGACTCACATAAGATCGCGCTGAAGTACGTCCGGGACGGATGCGTTAAAACTTAACGGAATCGCTGTCTGTTTTCCCCGCCTGTTGGGTAGCTTGCAGTTAAACTAATGATCAGGATAAGCATGTAGAGCCGATGGCAGAGGATTTGCGGACGCGGGTTCGACTCCCGCCACCTCCACCATTTGAATAAAAGCTGACTGATTTTTCAGTCGGCTTTTTTATTGCTTAAAATAGCCGATCAATTTCGTTGAATATGCCCAATATTCGCCTCAAACGATCAAAAAAATGAAATCAAAATGGCTTTTCCTCACTATGATCGCCTAAACCCGACAGACTCCTAGCGAATATTCAACAGCTCAACATCAAACACCAATGTTGCATTCGGTGGAATAGAGCCACCCGCACCCCGTGCACCGTAACCGAGCGACGATGGGATAGTTAAGGTACGCTGTCCACCAACCTTCATCCCTGCCACGCCCTGATCCCAGCCCTGAATCACCCCTCCAGCACCGAGTTTAAAGCCAAATGGCTGTCCTCGGTCACGCGAGCTATCAAATTTTTTGCCTTTGTTACTTGTCGCCGACCCATCATAAAGCCAACCGGTGTAGTGAACCGAAATCATATCCCCTCTGGCCGCCTCATCACCGTCACCAATCTTCACATCCTTTTTAACCAGCGCAGCGATACTCTCTGAAGTGCTGCTGGTTACCGTTTGTTCTGAGCAACCAGCCAAAGCGGTTAATACAGTGAATATAATGGCCAACGGTAGAAATATAGAACGGCGCTTCATGACTTGCTATCTCCTAATACAGAAAGGAAAGCGTACGATTACGCCACCCCTCATTTATCATATACCCATTGTGGCGAACCCTCCTGATGGATTCAATAAGAACCACCTAATTTCAGCCGCTATCCGCTATAATGCGTCCACTAAATTAGATGTAGAGTTCGATGAAAATACCCAAAAGATTACACCCGCTACTCGACGATGGCCTGATCGACGAGGTGATCTGCCAGTTGCAGAGTGGTAAAGAGGCACAAGTTTACATGGTGCGCTGCGGCGAGGCGGTACGCTGTGCAAAGGTCTATAAAGAGGCCAACAAGCGCAGCTTCAAGCAAGCAGTTCAGTACCAGGAGGGTCGTACCGGGCGCAATAGCCGACGTAATCGCGCGCTGCAGAAGCGTTCTAATTTTGGCCAGAAAGAGAGTGAAAAAGCGTGGTTGAGCGCCGAGGTTGATGCGCTCTACCAACTGTCAGCAGCTGGTGTGCGAGTACCTCAGCCCTATGGATTTGTCGATGGGGTATTGTTGATGGAGCTGCTCACCGATGGCGATGGCCACGCTGCACCGAGACTCGCTGAAGTCGACTTTAACGAGGAGCTGGCGCTCGACTATCATCAGCAACTAATGCGAGACATTGTGCGCATGCTCTGCGCGGGGCTGGTACATGGCGATCTATCCGAGTTTAATGTACTCGTCGATAAGAGCGGCCCGGTGATCATCGATCTACCGCAGGCGGTGAATGCCGCGGGGAATAACAATGCGCCGATGATTCTAGCGCGTGATGTGAATAATATAAGTAACTTCTTTGCGCGCTTCGCTCCGGCGCTTGCCACCACCACTTATGGCAAGGAGATCTGGCACCGCTACGAAAAAGGCAGCCTTACACCCGAAAGTGAGCTTAGCGGTCACTTTATTGAGAGCACCATCGCCGCCGATGTCGACGATGTTATGAAGGTGATTGATGCCGCAGCTGAAGAGGAGTTTGAACGACGCCGGCGTGCAGAGGAAGCCGCTAATGGTTAAGCCACCTGACGCGGCATAGTCACAGGCAGCCGTTAGACTGCCTCTACCAACTCCATCGCTTGCGCCACATCGACTGCTACCAGACGCGAAACACCCGGTTCATGCATGGTGACACCAACCAGCTGATTGGAGATCTCCATGGTGATCTTGTTATGGGTAATGAAGATAAACTGCACTCGGTCTGACATCTCTTTGACCATCTGGCTAAAACGAATGGTGTTGTTGTCATCGAGTGGCGCATCAACCTCATCAAGAATACAGAACGGTGCTGGATTGAGCTCAAAGATGGCAAAGACCATCGCCACGGCGGTCAGTGCCTTTTCACCACCGGAAAGCAAGTGAATGCTGCTGTTACGCTTGCCCGGTGGATGCGCCATGATGGTCACACCGGCATCCAGTACATCCTCTCCCGTCATCTCCAGGCGCGCACTACCACCGCCAAAGAGACGTGGAAAAAGTTCCTGTAGCTTGTCATTCACCTTTTCGAAGGTATCTTTAAAACGGGTACGGGTTTCGTGATCGATCTTACGGATAGCACTTTCCAGTGTCTCAAGTGCCTCGTTGAGATCTGAGAGCTGAGAATCGAGATAGGTCTTGCGTTCTGATTGTTCGGTATACTCTTCAATCGCGGCGAGGTTAATTGCGCCCAGGCGCTGAATACGGCGCTCCATCTCTTCTGCCTGCTTCGCCCACTCCGCCTCATTGGCCTCGTCAGGCATCGCTTCGATCAGCTGCGCTAACGCATATTGAGACTCTTCAATCTGTTCCAGCAGGGTTTGACGACGCACCTTGATCGCCTGCCACGCCATCCGCATCTGTTCCAGCTCAGCACGAATCACCAGTATCAGCTGTTCAATCTCACTTCGACGACTGCCGAGCTGACGCAGTGCGTGGTCGCACGCTTCAACCTGGCGACGCACTTCAGCTAGCTCATTCTCCACCAGCAGACGCCTTTCCAGAAACGCTTCCAGCTCGATTTTACTGCGCTCAAGCGGCTCAACCCCCTCTTCAACTGCGATGGTTAACTCTTCACGACGACGCGCCAGATTACCCATCTGGCGCTCCATACGCTCTGTGCTGGTAGTCAGGGTGCCCAATTGTGTACGCATCGAATCGATTCTCAGCATGAATTCACGCGCGGTATCACGGTCGGTCTGTGCCTGCTGACGACGCTCATCCAGCATCGCACTCAACGCTTCGCGCTGCTCACCCAGCAAAATGCGCTGCTCCTGGTGCTCTGCCATCTCTGCGATCATCATTTCCAGACGTTCCCGCGCAACTACCAGCTCTTCGCTGCCTTTTTCATAGTGAGCGCGAATCTCTTCAATCTCTTCCTGCAGTCGACTCTTTCTCGCCTCTACCTGTTCCAGACGCGCCTTTTTACTGCTCAACTGCGAGCGTGCTTCGGCATTTTTATGTGCAGCCTGATTGATATTGCTCTGTAAGGTTTCACGCTGTTCTTCCAGTGCTGCCAGCTTGAACTGCCCTTCTTCAAGCGTTTGCTCAAGCAGGCAAAGATGCTTATCAGCCTCATCTAATTTATGCGAAACAAGCTTAAGATATTGTTCTCTAATAAGAACACTGCCTTCTTCGTCATCGCCACCACGAACCACACGCAACCAATCTGGGCCAAGCCAGATGCCATCACGAGTAACAACAGATTCATGCGCCTCTAACTGAGCACGAAGTGCTAGCGCATCGTTCATGGAGTCAACCGCATATATTCCTGCAAAGAGACCATCCAACGCCCAGGTCGCCTCAACTTTACTTGCGAGCGACAGACCGACCAGTCTGGATGCTGGGTTAGACCTGGCCTGAGTATCAAAAATACTCAACGTTCCCTGCTGCAGCGAGGCAAGACGATCGGTGACACACTCAACACCATCGACACAAAGCGCTTCAATATTTTGGCCCAGCACAGTCTCAACGGCACGTTCCCAACCACTTTCCACACGAAGAGTTTCAGCGAGACGGTGCATTCCGTCAAGGTCATGCGCCTCCAACCAACTCGTTACTGCCCCAGCCTGTTTGCCGAGCGCGGCCTTTTGCAACGCATCAAGCGATGCATATTGTTTCTGTAATTCAACCAGGTGACGACGCGCCCCCACTAGCTCGCGGGTGGTGCCACTATTGGATTCACGCTGCTGCGTAATCTCACTCAGCAGGCCGTGCACCTCGTGCTGTAATCCTTCGAGCTGTGCACTGCTCATGGCAGATTGCTCGTCGAGTGCTGCCACCTCTTCTTTGAGATCAGCAGCATCAAGACCATGATGCTCCTCTTCCTGGCGCTGCAGACGCTTCTGCTGACGCACCATATCGTCTTCAAGATGGATAATACGAGTACGCTCGACCTCAGATTGCTGCGTCTTGGCCGCCACTGTACTATTGAATGATTCCCACTCCTGCTGCCAGTGACGCTGCTGCTCTTCAATCTCACGTAGCGCCTCGGTCGAAACCTTCGCCTGCGCTTCTGCGCTCTCAAATTGTGGATCACAAGTCTCTAACGAGGCATTGATCTCTGCGAGCTGGCGCTGATCATGTTCGATATGCACCTTACCCTCAGTCAGGGTCTGAACCGCCTGTTCAAGCTCTAGCTGATTCTCTTCGCGCTTTTCCTGCCTGTGTTGAATACTTTGCTCAACACGCGCGATATCCGCACCAATACTATAGAACTGTCCTTGCACCTGATTAAAGTGTTCATTCGCTTCGCTATGCGCGATACGCTGCTTCTCAATCTCAGTGTCGGTGGTGCACTGCTCAGCCAGTTGCGCCTCAAGTGCCGTCTCACGCCCCTGAATGGCCTGATCTTTCAGTTGCACCTCACCATCAAGCCCCTGATAACGCAACGCCAACAACTGCGCCTTTATTAAACGCTCTTCTTCCTTAAAGGTTTTATACTTTTCAGCAGTCTTGGCCTGGCGCTGCAATGTCTGCAGTCGTTTATCAAGTTCACCTACCAAGTCTTCGATTCGACTCATGTTTTCTTTGGTATGGCGAATTCGTGTCTCAGTCTCACGGCGACGCTCTTTGTACCTGGAAATACCAGCCGCCTCTTCAAGAAATGCACGCAGCTCTTCCGGCTTCGCTTCAATCAGACGTGTGATCATACCCTGTTCAATGATTGAATAACTACGCGGCCCCAGCCCTGTGCCGAGGAACACATCGGTAATATCACGACGGCGGCATTTGGTGCCGTTCAAAAAATAGTTGGATTTGCCTTCGCGATTGATCTGTCGCTTGACTGATAACTCAGCATATTTAGCGTATTCACCACCCAACCGCCCCTGGGAGTTGTTAAATACCAACTCGACCATCGCCGCACCAACCGGCTTACGCCCTGATGAGCCGTTAAAAATAACGTCCGCCAGCGAGTCACCACGCAGATTTTTAGCCGAACTTTCGCCCATGACCCAGCGTACTGCGTCGATGACATTTGATTTACCACAACCATTTGGCCCCACGACACCGATCAACTGACTAGGCAGCTCTAAGGTGGTGGGATCGACAAATGATTTAAAACCGGCGAGTTTAATTTTCTGCAACTGCATGGCAAAGGAAGATACAGGATAAAGACCACGCAAGACAAGCCTGAAATTTCTTAATTTCACACTAAACGAGATCCATAATTAATAATCTGTTATTTTATCCGCTCTGATAATCTGATTTTAATTGAAGGAGTCACACCAGGCATTTTCCACAGCACTATGAGTTATTAATTTAACTTATATTTACAGTAGGTTAATAGATGTTTTTCAGAGTTTACTGTACGAAAATTCGCCGGGAGATAAGCCCATGTCCAGCACACCAAGTCAAGCACTCGAAACCTTTGAAAACCCCAATCAGGAGCGCGATTACACCATCCGCATTCGCATCCCGGAATTCACCTGTCTCTGCCCCAAAACAGGTCAGCCAGACTTCGCCACCATCAATATCGACTATGTACCAGAACAGAGCTGCATCGAACTAAAAGCCCTCAAGATGTACATCTGGTCTTTTCGTGATAAAGGGGCATTCCATGAGAAGGTCACCAATCAGATGTTGAATGATTTTGTCGCGGCCTGCGATCCTCGCTTTATGCGCGTGACTGCAGAATTCAATGTGCGCGGCGGCGTTTATACCAACGTAGTGGCTGAGCATCGCAATCCAGACTGGGTCGCGCCTGAGCCGGTTCACCTACCCTAACCTCAACCTCAACCTCAATTTAACCAGCCTAAACCAATGACGCTCTACCCCCTATATTTGGGAATTGATGTCGGCACTAGTGGCTGCCGTGCTGTCGTCATTGATGAACATGGTGATCAGATCGCCTCACACCATGTCGCGATGGCCGCCCCCAACCAGAACGGTGCCCGATGCTCACAAAAAGGAGAGGTATGGTGGCAGGCAGTCTGCACCCTGCTGAGCGAACTCGGTAGTGCGATACCGCTGAGTGACCTCTTGGTGATTGCGGTGGATGGTACCTCCAGCACGCTGCTGATCACGGATGAAAATGGCACCCCTCTCAGCGACGGCCTGATGTACAACGACGCCCGCAGTCAAAACGAAGCCAAACAGATTGCCGCCGTCGCGCCAGCAGAGAATGGCGCACATGGCGCCAGCTCAGCACTCGCCAAACTACTGTGGCTGCAAAAACAGGGACTGCCAGCCAATGCCAGGCACGCCTTACATCAGGCAGACTGGATTGCAGGACAATTGAGTGGCCGATTTGGCATCAGCGATGAGAACAACTGCCTTAAACTCGGCTATGACATTATCAATCGGTGCTGGCCTCCCTGGTTTAACCAACTAGCGGTTGATTGTTTACTTTTGCCGAAAGTAACCGTGCCCGGCACTACCATCGGTACCATCCAAAGTAGAATAGCTAATCAGCTAGCCCTTTCGCCACAAACGAGGATCGTCAGCGGTACCACCGATAGCATTGCAGCATTTCTTGCCACTGGCGCATCTGTGGTTGGCGATGCGGTCAGCTCACTTGGCTCTACGCTGACACTGAAGGTGTTATCGGATGTCCCTGTCTTTGCCCCTGCCTTCGGCGTCTATAGCCATCGGCTCAATGACAGGTGGCTGGTAGGCGGCGCATCAAACTGCGGCGGCACAACGCTACGTCAATTTTTCAATACAAAACAGATGACTGCAATGACACCTCAGCTAAACCCCGACATACCCACCGGGCTTGACTACTATCCACTGCCTTCAATCGGCGAACGCTTTCCCATCAACGACCCCCAATTAACACCCAGAGTTAGCCCGCGTCCAGCAGATGACCATCGGTACTTTCAGGGACTGCTCGAAGGAATAGCCGCGATTGAACATCGCGGCTACCAACTATTGAGTGAGCTCGGTGCCCCCTATCCCACTAAAATATTAACGATGGGCGGTGGCGCAAAAAACCCGGCATGGCATACGATACGACAGAATAGACTAGGTATTCCCGTTGAAATGAGCAAAAAAACAGAAACGGCACTAGGCCCTGCAATACTAGCCCTCAATAGCGAGTCTGGACAGCGCTCACTAAACTGAATATTAGCCTGTATTTAGCAAGCGCCGTAGACCTGCCAGTAGCTTATCCGGCTTAACAGGCTTCGAAATCCAGCCCGTCGCCCTCACCTCGCTACCAATATGCCGAATTTCATCCACCGGTTCGGCAGAGGCAAATAAAATAGGGGTAAACTGGTATTGGGAGCAACGACGCAAACAGCTGACCAAACTATCGCCATCTATATCGGGCATATGGAGATCGGTGATCACCACTCTATAATTCTTCTCCAGCGCCATCTCAAGCGCCTCAATACCACACCGTGCTTCTCCGACAAAATACCCTGCTTTACGCAAAATGGCAGCCATCACAAGACGTGTTGAATCAGAATCATCGACAATTAATACAGATACAGGTTGGACCATCTTCTCTCATCTCAGGGTTATCAATGAGCATCATGCTCGATACATACTTACGTCCCTGTAAATGAAAAAACAGCCACTATTCGTTTCTTATCACATCAAGCACAATTCCCGCTTGATTTGAATGCTTAACGGCACTAAGTAGAAAGAACTAAAGTGAAAATTTCAATTGAATTCAAGCGCTAGGATAAGCATGGGCTTACACGCAAACAAAGCATTTCTGACCCCTTATTTTCTGGCTCTTCGCTGTTCTGTATGGGTAAAAGGGTTAGAATCAGCGATTTTCATGTTAGGTGAGGGAGCGGATCGTGGAAGCGGAGTTATTTGCGCGAGCACTAGGATTACAAAAACCAAGGTGTTGATGAGCTTCGTCGAGCGGAGGTCAAGGAGAACGAAATTTTGAAGAGTACACGCTATCTTTGGTTGAAGAACAGAGATAATCTCACGACCAATCAAAGCGCTCAGTTTGATGACCTGAGCCAATTGAACCTGAAGACGGCACGGGCCTATCAGATCAAGAGCAACTTTCAGGCGTTTTACAGTCTGCCTGATGCGGAACGGGAGAGGCCTATTTAAAGCAATGGTATTTCTGGGCGACCCACAGTCGTATTGAACCCATGATCAAGGTCGCAAAAACAATTAAGCGGCATTGGGATGGTGTTCTTAACTGGTTTGCCAGCCATTTAACCAACGCCCTACTTGAAGGAATGAACAGTTTGATACAAGCCGCCAAGAGCAGGGCCAGAGGTTATCGGAGTAATCGAAATTTCATAGCAATGGCTTATCTCATCGGAGCAAAATTGAAGTTTGATCTACCCACATGAAATAGCGAGGAACCCGATTTTCCCCAGTGCGTTCCGTCGTTTGCCGCCGCTTTTTTCCAGCCGAGTACTCGCCCTGGCATTTTTTTGCCTAGACGCGCTTTTTGGCTTAACTGGGCGGCGATCATGCTGACCTTTTTCGCCTATTTAGTGGTCTGAGTCAAGCAGGCAATTGGGAGATGAGAGCACGATAAAAAGGGGGGGGGCTTTTTGAATACCTCTGATTCAAGGTAAAGCAGCCGATAATGTAATATAATGTGTACATTCGAATACAAAGAGGTAGACCATGAGCCAATCCACCACCATGACCATCCGCCTGGAACCCGAGCTTAAGTCCCGCCTAGATAGGCTGGCGGCGACCACTCATCGCAGCAAGTCGTTTCTGGCTTCTGAAGCTGTCCGGGAGTTTATTGAATTCAACGAGTGGCAGATTCAGGAGATCAAAGCCGCTCTCAAAGAAGCCGACGAGGGAGATTTCTCCAGCCCGGAGGAAGAAGCGGCTGTATTCAACAAGTGGGGTGTCGATGCAGATTAAATGGCTGCGTAAGGCATTAAAAAACCTGGGTGATGAAGCAGAGTGTATTGCCCAGAATGATCCCCAGGCCGCCCAACTTATGGTGCGCCGGATTGTTCAGGCCGTGTCTTTATTGAGCGACAACCCGTCGCTTGGCCACCCTGGTCGACTACCGGGTACTCATGAGCTAGTAATTCCCAAT
>QIJH01000056.1 GCA_003232725.1 Chromatiaceae bacterium
TCTTCCTCGGCGCACAAAAAGCTGGCCTTTCTGATAATTTAACCATGGAACTCGCCGGCATCTTCGGCTGGGATATCGACTTTGCACTCGACATTCGCAAGGGTGACAGCTTTACTGTCATCTACGAAGAACTCTATCTCGAAGGTAAAAAACTGCGCAACGGCAAGATCCTCGCCGCTGAATTCAACAACCGAGGCAAAAGCTACCAGGCGGTTCGTTACACCGACAGCAAAGGCGATAGTGATTACTACTCACCCGACGGTAAAAGCATGCGCAAGGCATTTTTACGCACACCAGTTGAATTTTCTCGCATCAGTTCTCGTTTTAACCTGAAACGCAAACACCCTGTATTAAATAAAATCCGCGCCCACAAAGGAGTCGACTACGCTGCACCAACCGGCACGCCAATTCGCGCCACTGGCGACGGGAAAATTGTACACCGCGGACGCAAAGGGGGTTACGGCAAAACCATTATCATCCAGCACGGCAGCCGTTACAGCACTCGTTACGCTCATATGAATAACTACGCGCGCGGCATGAAAAATGGCAAGCGCGTTAAACAGGGGCAGATTATCGGTTATGTCGGTAGCACCGGCCTCGCCACCGGCCCTCATCTACATTATGAATTCAGGCTCAATGGGGCAGTGCGCAACCCGCTCACGGTTAAGCTCCCGGACGCCGGGCCACTGCCCAAAAAATATCGTGCCGATTTCAATAAAAAGAGCCAGCCATTCCTCACGCAGCTCAATGCACTGAAACGCAGCACCATTGCATTAAACGACTAGGCATTACGATATATGAGTGCGCTCTTCATCGGTCTAATGTCAGGCACTAGCATCGACGCAATCGACGCGGCGCTGGTCGACTTCAGCGATCAACCAAAACTAGTGACTACTCATAGCCACCCGATCGATTCCAAACTTCGCCAGCAACTGTTAATGCTGAGCCAGGGATGCCATAACGAACTCACAATGATGTTGATGCTAGACCATCAGCTGGGTAACCTGTTTGCAGAAGCCACCACGGAACTACTAAAAAAAGCAGGTGTCGATGCGGCTGAGGTACGCGCCATCGGCAGCCACGGACAGACCGTTCGTCACTATCCTGAGAGTCACTATTCACTACAGATAGGTGATGCCAACCTCATTGCCGAACAGACTGGCATCACTACCGTTGCCGATTTTCGTCGTCGTGATCTGGCGGCTGGTGGAGAAGGTGCGCCACTGGTGCCCGCTTTTCATAACGCAGTATTCCACAACAACCAACAAGATCGTGTGATTATAAACATCGGCGGCATTGCCAATATCAGCCATCTTCCCGCCTCACCACAGGATGTCGTCAACGGCTTCGATACCGGCCCCGGCAATATACTGATGGATGGCTGGGCCATGCGTCACCTCAAACAGCCATTTGATGAAAATGGCGCATGGGGGAAACAGGGCGAAGTCGACCAAATGTTATTAAACCAGATGCTGCAAGATACCTTCTTTATGCAACCGCCACCCAAAAGCACCGGGCGCGAACACTTCAATATCGAATGGCTAGAGCGGCAATTGGAAGCGCACTCAACATCGCTTTCTGCCGCATCAGTTCAAGCAACGCTTTGCCAGCTCACCGCCTCCTCTATCACGCAGGCCATCACAGAGTATTGCCCAGATGCGCAGGCAACATTTATCTGTGGCGGCGGTGCACATAACCAAACACTGATGAGAATGCTACAGGCAGCGCTTCCCTCGCATACCGTTAATACAACCGAACCACTCGGCATTTCACCAGACTGGGTAGAGGCGGTTGCCTTTGCATGGCTGGCGAAACAGACACTGGAAGGAAAGCCAGGCAATCTGCCCGCCGTTACTGGTGCATCACGCCCGGTTGTACTTGGCGCAATTTATCCCGCTAGCACTCAAAAATAGTGCGCTCAAAGTCAATCCAGCACAAATAAAAAGGGAGCCATCGGCTCCCTTTTTGAATCACAAATTATAAAACTCAGGTGTCGCTATTCAGCGCAGGTTAAACAGAAAAGGATGAGCCACAACCACAGGTAGTGGTTGCATTCGGGTTACGAATCACAAACTGCGCGCCTTCCAGACCTTCCGTATAATCGATCTCAGCACCCGTCAAATATTGAAAACTCATCGGGTCAACCAGCAGTGTCACGCCAGCATTTTCAATCTCGGTATCACCATCATTGGTCTCTTCATCAAAGGTGAAACCGTACTGAAAACCTGAACAACCGCCGCCCGAAATAAACACGCGCAGCTTCAGCGCATCATTACCTTCTTCCTCAATCAGCGTTTTCACCTTTGCCGCAGCATTATCAGTAAAAACAAGGGAAGGCGGTGGAGGGGGCATCTCTGCTGATACTGCACTCATTTATAAATTCCTTTAACGCGCATTGATTTTACCCGATTGTCTCATACCCTACTCATTTGATCAAGAATATAAGATACATCTAGGATTCCGCTTCCGAGGCCAATTCCCGCACGCCAGCAGAGGTGGCGACATCACGCTCTTTTGCGGGTTCCTCCAGATGCACCAAATTACCGTTCACTTCAGCACCCATCGACATCTCGATGCGATTGTAATAAACATTCCCCGTCACGCGTGCCTGCGGCGCTAGTTCAGCGGTCTCCGTTACATGAATATCACCGATCACAACACCGTTGACCACTATATAAGGGACGCGAATTTCCCCCTCAATCATGCCATGCTCACTCAACACCAGCACTGCAGGGCCTCCGTCTTCGGCAATCACGCTGCCTTTAATCTTACCATCCACATGCAAGCCACCACTAAAAACCACATCACCTCGTAGTTCCGTCTGCTGCCCAATCAGAGTATCAACTTTCTCTGGCTTCTGTTTTCCACCGCCCCACATAACGTTCTCCTCCTTAAAATTCACCTGTTCTCAACCCGCCAGCTCTGACCAGTTATAGATACGCTCAATCGACTTCGGCTTTTTACCGCTCGATTTCGCCTTCACCTTTATCCTTAACGGCACAAACCCTTCTGGCAGCACAATATCACCATCAAGTTCCTGAAAATATTTAAAGCGGAAGAGCTCTCCCACCGCCTCTCGTTTAGTCGCTTTGGCATGAGACAGCACAACCTGTTCATCACCCTGCAAACCAATAATCGACAGCTTTACCCGCCCTTTAATCACTCGATTACTTTTCTCCAACTGATTTACAATCAATCGATAACGGTAATTGCGCTCACTACCATTGCTCTCAAGTCGAAAGCTAAGGATTTGCAAGCCACGCACCTGATCAGAAGAGCCAACGATACCACGATAAAAAATCACCTCTTCCTTTAGCTCCAACACCTTACTTTGCTGCGCCTTCAGCAAATTATCAATCTGATCATAGGCATGTCGATCAATCTCACGAGCATGCTTATGAACCGCTTTTTGCGCACTCAAAGCAGTCACTTCAGCCTCAAGCTGCTGAATACGATCTCTCAAGAGGTCGCGCTCCTCACTCGTCTGTGCCCTGTCAAAACCAGCACGACTCAAACCATAATCAAACAACAACCAGCCGCCCACCAGCAACACAAGCACAGCAGCAACGTAGCATAATGATTTTTTAAGCGGGTGGTGATGCTTAATAACAACAGGTCTTAAACCTTTCACTGCCACCCGTTAGAACCCTTGATTCTTCAATTTGAAAATCCTGTTCACCCAATTCTAAGGCATTAATGCAACTGAATTCAGCCCGCTACGTTCATCAAGGCCAAACATAATGTTCATATTATGAAGCGCCTGCCCAGCAGCCCCTTTCACCAGGTTATCGATCACTGACAGCACCACCACCACGTCCTGTCCCTGAGGGCGCACCAGCGCAATCCGGCACATGTTGCTGCCCTTTACTGATCGCGTTTCCGGATGAACACCCGCCGGCAGTACATCAACAAAGGGCTCATCTTTATAACGCGCTTCATACAACCTCTGTAGATCGGCACCGTGATCATTCACGTTAGCATAAAGTGTTGCGTGAATGCCGCGGATCATCGGCGTCAGATGCGGCACAAACGTCAATCCAATTTCACCCTTCGCCGCAATCGCCAAGCCCTGCTTCACCTCCGGCAGATGACGATGACCCGCCACCGCATAGGCACGCATACTTTCAGTCGCTTCACACAACAAAGAGCCAACATTCGCCTGTCGCCCTGCACCACTCACCCCGGATTTAACATCAGCGATCAAATTACCGCTCGCCGCCAGGCCATGCTCGATCAACGGTAAAAACCCAAGTAGACACGCCGTTGGGTAACAACCGGGATTAGCCACCAGGCGCGCACTGCGCGTTGCTTCACGGTTCACTTCTGGCAGACCATAAACCGCCTCTACCACTAACTCAGGGCAAGCATGTTCCATACCGTACCACTGCTGCCATAACGCAATATCTTTGATGCGAAAATCGGCCGCAAGGTCAATCACCCTGACACCCGCCTCAAGCAACGCTGGCACCATCTTCATTGCAGTACCATTGGGGGTCGCAAAAAAGACCACATCGGCCGCGGCCAGTGTTGCAACTGTCGGCTCACTAAAAGCAAGATCGAGGTGACCGCGCAGATTCGGGTAAATATCAGAGACCGGCTGGCCCGCTTCAGAACGTGAAGTGACCGCCACAACCTCAACATTGGGATGATTCACTAGTAGGCGCAGACACTCAACACCGGTATAACCTGTGCCACCCACGACCGCCACTTTTATCAGTTTACTGCCCATCACACCCATCCGCATCTATATCTAAAAAACCAAACCCGCAATGATACGCCATGAAAGCGAGAGAAAACACCAACACTGAACACAAACCGCTATACGTTACTGAATATTATCACTGCTCGGCACAAAGACCCGCATCACATAAGCGGCCACCGCTCCGATCTCATCAACCGCCAAAACACCACCCCATGCGGGCATGGTGGTATCAGAGAGCCCATTGGAAATCACTTTTATCAAACGCTGATGGCTCATCCCGGCCATCGCCTCGGCATCGGTCAGGTCTCGCGGTGGCGGCTGCAGAAAACTGCCGACCCAATTACGCCCAGTTCCCGTGGCACCATGACAAAAGGCACAGTTGGCCTGAAATATTGTCTCACCCAGTTGTTGTTGCGGTGTCAGCCCGTCAACTTGCGGCACAATCTCGTGTCGCGCAAAGGGGGTGGCTGATGAAGTCGCATCGATTTTCTCTGAGTCCGCCCCACCATCACGCTCAAATGACAGACTCTCCACCCCATCAGAGTTGACCACATCTTTATTCGAATAACCGCCACGTGGGTATGACACCGCGCGAGGATTCCACAGATCACCCTCGTCGTTTACTTTTGAACGGTCATGACAGGTCACACAGGCGGTAATAAACAGCTGCCGTCCTTCACGCTGCACCTCGCTTAACTGCTCCAGCGGCCTGTCCAATGCAATGTCACCTAACGCAAAAGGAAACGCAGAAGCGTAGCGTTCATGATCATCCCAGCCATTTTCAAGCGTGTGGTAACGTGTATTAAGGCCATCGCCAGCGATAAAGACATCGCGCACATAATCGACCACCGCTTCAATCTCGGCACGATTGAGCACCGATACAAACGACATCATCGCACTGCCCTCACGGCCATCGGTAACCGACTGGATCATCGCCTCACGCGATAGATCTGTCAGCTGCATCGCGCTAAAATCTCTTGGCGGCGGCGTTAGATAAGTCGCGGCAAGCGTCCTGGCATCACCACTGTAACCGTGGCAAAAATAACAGTAGTTATTATAGACGTTGCGTCCAAACGCCGCACCAGGCGTGCTGGCTACTGCGCCGTCAGAGGACTCATTGGTACCTCTGTTGTGTTGATAACCACCGACTTCTGCACTGTTTCCGACGCGGCCGACACTTGCGGCGGCGCTAGCAACTTTCCCGGCGCAGTTTGAGGCTCCGTAGTCGATGAGTTTGAAGACGCTGCTGCTTTCTCTCGCTGAATAAAGGTCTGAAATACAAATTCAGTCACATTCGCAATCTCCTGAGTATCAAGCACTTTACTCCACGCAGGCATCACCGTACCGGGCAGTCCAAGCGAAATGGCACGAAACAGCGCCGGGCGGTTTAATGTATTGCGTGCGCGTTCACCCAAAAAATTACGCGGACGAGGAGTGATAAATGACGAGCGAGGCCCATGGCCATCACCACGCACCCCGTGGCAAACAAAACAGTTATCCATGTAAAATGCGCGCCCCACGGCAACATCACCCACCAAGCCATGCGGCAACTGCAGAGACATATCTGATTTTACCAGTGCCGCTGAACGTGGTGGAGGTGGTACAACAGAGGACGAGTGACTCTCAGGCGCTTGCGTTTGCCGCGCCGTGAGCGGCATCGCACCCACAGTGGCATCACGCTCCGGATGATTACGAACATGTGGCGCAGCAGAATTAGCATGCGGGTTAGCTCGACCATTTGACGATTCTGACATGCCGCTCGACACTGCCACACCTGATACACCGGCAATACGCATAAAATCACCGCGAATATAATCAACCACCGTCACAATCTCCTGCGCAGAGAGGCGTGAATTAAATGGCATCATCGCTGTGCCATCACGGCCATAAACGACCGAGGTGATCATCCGCTCACGGTTTAACAACTGGCGCGCCTCAGCAGAGGTGAAATCACGCGGCGGTGGGTTTAAACCATTTTGCGTCCAGGTAGAGCCATTACCTTTATCACCATGACACGCCGAGCAGTGACGTTTATAGATATCACGCCCGCTGTCACCCGCACGTTTACTACTGTTCAACGCAGCAACAGGCGCTGCACTGCGCTCGATTAGAGCGGGTGTCGATAGCGGTTCCCGCATAAATGAGTCACGCACATAATCCACCACACCGCCAATCTGCGTCTCATTCAAGCGCCCTTGCCACCCCACCATCGCGGTATTCGGGCGGCCATGCGTCACCGAGGCAATCATACGGGTGCGACCAAGCTCCTGCCATGCACTTGCCGTGGTGAAATCACGTGGTGGCGGCTGCAGGCCTCGCTGCGCACGACTCTTGCCATCGCCATTATCGCCATGACACACCGCACAGTGCTGCCTATATAAAGGCTCGAACGCAGCGAACACAGAGACCTCTGCTGCTGCGGCGACCAGCGGCGGTACTGCCGCCACATCGCCTGTCGTCTTCCCCGGCATTGCCTGAATAGTTAGCGACGATATCAGGGTCGAGACAAACAGCCCCACCAACATGAATGGGCTGACTGTACCCTGCTTCTGTTCATTTATGATCGTATTCATAGCAACGTATTGTGACGCAAAACAAATAGTTGCGCCACGTCAATGATAGCTTTATTCTTGTTAATCAAATAAGCGGCCAAGATAATAATTAGACGTCGTACAACCGGGGGGAGTCCTGCGCAGTCTGGCGTTTGCAGCGACAGCGGTCTAAGGATATAAATTAAGTGAAACAGCAACTTAGAAAACTTATTCATTCGCTTCTCATCCTCTCGATAGGGTGCCTCGTATCCTTTTCTACCGCCGCTGCCGAGGGTACCAACACGATCCTCGGCACCAAACATGATTTCACCGGGCTCAACAAACGTGCAGGCGTGGCCGCGATGTCTGGCGTCGCCTTCTCCGACTACGGCACCTCATGCGTCTACTGTCACATCCCACCCGAACAAGAAGGAGCAGACAGCACTCCGTTTGGCGGCATCGAAGGGTGGAACCGTTTTACCCCGGCAACTGAACATAGCTACGACCTCTACAATAGCCGCACCCTTGACAACAAGGTACACACCCCAAGCCCAATCAGCCTGCTCTGTCTCTCATGCCACGACGGTACCATGGCCGTCGATATGACCGTGTTCCGCCCTAACGGCTGGCGCAGCTCTGAAGATGCGGCGATGCACCTGCGCATCAATGGCGACAACAACATGATGAGCTGTGCCAAATGCCATAACGGCCGTATTGCACATAACATCGCGATTAAACACATCGGCACTGACCTCACCAACGATCATCCAATTTCAATGCGTTATGCCGGACTCTCGACTTTAATCTGCCCGATGGCCCATACGGCTTTAACAACGGCGTGAAACTCTATGATGAGCGCGTCGAATGCGCCTCTTGTCATAACGTACACAATCCAGATGTTGAGGTACTGCTGCGCGATCGTGCTGATCGATTGTGTGAAACATGCCACATCAAATAAATTTATCTCGTTCCAGGCCGTTCATCTTCATTGCCACTGTGGCGCTGGCACTATTACTGCTTGCCGGTTGCGCCGCGACTCCCGAGCCGGCCGCACCATTCGTGCCGCCGGTCTATCCACCCGCACCTGCAGAACCTCGCTTCATCTTTGAACGCACCCTGCTTTATAATGATGATATTGAAACACTCACCAAAAAACAGCGTTTTCGCCAGTTCGCTACCGGTGAAGCACGCCAAAGCAAAGGGATGGTCAAACCATTTGATGTTGCGGTATACCAGGGCAAGGTCTATGTCAGCGATTCGGTACAGCGCTCAGTGCTCGTCTTTGATATCCCCGGCAAGCGCTTTAGCCAGATCGGCACCAGCCAGCCCGGCACGCTTAACAAACCACTCGGCATCGACGTCGGTCCCAATGGCCACCTGTTTGTCGCAGACATCAGCGCACTGCGCATTCTCGAATACGATGCCAACGGCAAGTTTATACGCCGCATGGGCAGCAAAGCGGACTTCACCCGCCCAACCGATGTCACTGTTAGCAACGATGGCACGCGCCTTTACGTGGTCGATACTGGCGGCGTCGAATCAGAGAGCCATAACGTCATCGTGTTTGACCTTGCCACTGGCAAAGCGGTCAAGACCATCGGCCAACGCGGCACCAAAGCAGGCGAGTTCAACCTGCCACTACAGATCACCAGCAGCATCAACGGTGGCTGGTATATCGTCGATGGTGGCAACTTCCGCGTACAGGCGTTTAATGATGATGATAGCTTTAAACTCGCCTTCGGCAAGATCGGCCGTTATCCCGGCCAGTTCGCCCGCCCCAAAGGGATCGCTACCGACCCCGACGGCAACATCTACGTCATCGATAGCGCCTTTGGTAACGTGCAAATATTTAATGACAAAGGTGAACTGCTAATGTTTATGGGACAACGCGGCCAGTCCGGTATCCCTGGTCGCTACATGCTGCCATCCAGCATCGACATCGACGAAGATGGACGTATCTACATCGTCGATCAATTCTTTCGCAAAGTGGATGTCTTCAGGCCGGTTGCACTTGGGGCAAACGAAGGGTATGCGGCAGATCCGATAAAGCGCAACGACTAACGTTGCCCGCTCATCTATAGAAGTGGATCCCGGATTTAAGACAGCCGTTTAAGTGTAATCTACAACTCTTGATTACGCTGCCAGTGGTAGCAAATTATCATCCGAATACATCTGCTCAGGCGTCGGCGTTCCGCAAACACATTATCGACCCAACCGCCCTTGCTGATTTGGACGCTTGCTGCTTTGAGCACGCGAGTGAAGACCTCAGAACAAGCCCATACAAAGAGACATAGTAACTACTCAGCGAGTAGTCAAAATTAACAGTGGCTGCTCAGATCGCCCATGAAATCTGTCAGTTCAAGGCGAAAAATGTGAGTTTACACGTGTAAATGATCATTTTTTAACGCTGAAATGGTGGATTTCATGGGTTAGCTGAGTAGTTACGAGACATAAAGCATTATGAGACCTTTGCACGAGAACTAGTTTTCGTTCCAGCAAGGCATAAATGGTCGAAAAACGGAGTTTACACCAAGTAAATGGGTATTTGAGATCATTTATAACGCAGTTGGAACGGAAAATAGACTCGTGCAAAGGTCTCATTATAAATTTTTAGCAAAATATTCAGCCAATGAACGATGTATAAACAGATAGCCACTACCAACCCGATAAAGAAATGCACGGCGAACAGCAAACTCCAGGAAAGGGGTGTAACGAAGCGGGGCTGTTTTGTTGCGCCATAGAAAGTAGCGTAAAAGATAATGCTGAATGCAGGCGTGGCCACCTAAAAACAATCCACTGATCACACCGAATGTAACGCTTATTGATATCACACTTTGCAGGTCGCCAATGAACAAACCGACTGTGGCGCCCAGAATACTCCCTAAGGCTAATCCTGTAAGTGCGTTATACAAAGAGGCATGAATGGTGTCATTAGGCGCTGATGGTTGAGACTGATGATGTCTGGGCAGTTCAAAATCCAGTGAATTGAAGGTTATTAATAACAAAAATAAAAAAAACCCCAATGTAATGCTAATCACAGGGTTCAACAATAATGCAACTCCGCCACCAAAAGTGGTCGCGAGCACAGTCGAACTTATTAATTTAAAGGAAAGTTTATAGCGCAGTGTCTTTAGCGATAATCGTATACGGGCAACAGGCTTAATTTTATCACCGTAACCCCATCTAGTCGTTAAATAACAGCCGGTAAAAACTATTGTCAGAAATAAAGGTAGACTCGTTGAAATATCCAAAGATTGTCTGCCTAATAAACTTAGCGTTAGGGCAGTGATGATACCGCAAAGATAGATAGACCCCCTAGAAACAATCCAGTGTTGTAGCACTGTTCCTGCCCAGTCTGGTTGCATCCCATCAAGATAGAAAAGGCTCTGTTTTTTATCAATCAGTGTGCGCGCTAAACACCCCAGCCAGCGAGTCGTCTGTGCGGGACTGTACGAGAGGTCTTTATTGCGGTGTTGAAGCATCGCCTGCACGTAGGCCGAGAACAGTTGATCCTGTAGCGTATTTTTTTTGCCCTCTTTTAAACAATCACCACCGTGATAGCTTTGATAAGCAGTCGTTGCAATGCTAAGCATCAATGGTGTCGTCAACAATGTTTTGATTTCACTATTATGGATGACGGCAGCATGCAGGCCATAAGAAGGTGTACTGGTTGTTTGTAAATAGTGGTCAAGCTGCTTCGAGCTGAGTGGTTGAATAACAACAGCATTTGCCAAAGCCAGTGGTGGTGAGACATTTGCATAATCACCTTCCCGGCTGCATATTGCCATGCCCACTGGTGTGGGCTGATTTTGAAATTTATTGAGCGCCTGGATACAGCTTATCTGGCAGTCTGCATTGACTTCATCAAGACCATCGAGTAATAACAATAGTGCGTGATTATCGATAATTTCAGCGCTGAGCTGCCTTGGCATCTGGTAGCGATTTTCTAATTCGTCGATTAACCAATCACCCAAATCTGTGTATTGGCTGCCCCAAGTGGAAAGATGTAGTACTACTGGAATCGGCATATGTTCATTTTTTTCGGCACGTTCCAGCGTTTTTTTCGCTAAATTTAACAGCAGTGTCGTTTTTCCTGAACCGGGCGCACCCAGAATGAGCATGCTTTCATGGAGTTCATCAAACGTATCAATAATAGATGTTTTAGCCGAAAAAAGACGAGTACTGCGATGAGACTGCGGTACGATAAATTCCCAGGGTTGGTGCAGGCACTCAGGTGCTTCTTTTAATGCAAGCGCGATTAAGCTTTTTTTGCCTAAAGAGTGAGCTAACAAACCGTCAACCCAGAACGCCTTAACTTTTTTCAGGAGCGATGTTCGATAGAGCGACAGGTCATTCGTTTGCCTGTTTTCTACTGTTATTTTTTCGCCAATGTCGTTGTCACTATTTTCGCCTTGCTGGTGCATGAGCACAGGTGTTGCAGAGTCGCAAGAATAAAGCGCAGTGATCTCATCAGGCTGTTCTTGAACAATGCAGGAGGATATATTTCTTGCCAAGGCATGTTTTATCTCTTCCTGTAAAAATTGCTTTTTAAGGGTTAGCCAGTCTGTAAATTCAGGATCATTTGCGCTTAATTCTCCTAAAACTTCGCCGTTAAATTCATTGAGTAGTGGTAGTTGTTCAATGGTACCATCGATGACTTTTTGCACATCTACCCAGACTTTATCTAATTGAATGTAAATATTGTGACGGTCGGCAGATATAAAGCCAGGAATGATCTTGTCAAATATTCGTCGCAATATTATGAGGCTTTGTCGCAATGATGCGCGTGCCTGTTCATGGGCATGACGGCTCCAGAGTAATTGGCATATTTTCTCTCGGGATACAGTACCGCTGTTTTCGATGATGAGCACTGCCAGAAGACAGCGTGCTTTGGTTGCGGTAGGCGTGATATCAAAATCATCAACGCTATAAACGCGGAATTTACCAATAAGGTAGATACAAACAGGTTGTTTTATGATCAGTGATCGACATTGGTTTTCCACGATATCAACCTGTTTATTGCTTTGCATGATGAGCTTAAAGAGGCCAACATAAAATATCTTCCAAATAAAATCATATCGAGACTTCACATCTGTGACGCATGTCTCACTAAATAATGCGGGTGAATAAGTTGAGACCTTTGCAAGAGTCTATTTTCCGCGCTCCAGCCGCGTTATAAATGATCTCAAAACACTCATTTACTACGTGTAAATTCCGTTTTTTCGATCATTGATGCCTTGCTGGAACGAAAATGAGTTCTCGTGCAAAGGTCTCAAGTTGTAATTAGGCTGCGCAGCGTGAATCAGCGTTAAAACAACGTGAATTCTATTGGGCCTGGCTGTAATGAATCGGGACGAATGATAGAGTCCAAATGTTCCTAAGCCAGTTTCAGCCATTTCATATTCTGATTAAAAAAGTTCGTTAAAAATAAAAGAATTGCATTTTTGTTTTTCGAAAATATATAAATTAAATACTTGTTTTTACAAGAATTCTCGTGCGGATTTCATTGCGCGTTGTCGTCCAAATTTTCCGGCGGATAGACGGCCACAGCCTTGATCCCTACTATCTTTATTTGCGGTGTAACATTTTTAAACCGAGGCGACCCATGTTTGATAGCATCTTCCAGATTACCGATAGTTTTATTCAACGTGTTTTCAATGAATTGCGGCACACCGCGCGGCCCTTCATTCAACAAACATTAGATGAGGTCGAACCCATTGTTATTTCAGACGATGTCAGCGTCCAGGTCGTTGTAAACGTCCCCGACGACGAAATCCTGGTTGTTCTGAACCCTGAAAACCAGACCATAGAATTGCAAATTTCCGACATTCCCGCGCAGCTTAAAATCGCGGCCGGCCTCGCAGATGAAGACATTTTGCATGATATGATTGTCTCTTACCTGGTCAGTCTGCCCATCACGAGCCGCGAGACAGATAGCCGCGTGCAGGTTGGTAGCGATCCTGAGAATTTCGATGAAAACACCGTACTCGCTACTTTAGAAACAGGGCACCCGCTTGCCGATGATCAAGTACTACTAGGTCTTTTGAACCGGCTTGTACAAGACCTTGCCATCAATGGTGCTCTCCCGTCGTCTTTGAACTTCGAAAACGTCTCTTTAGACAATCTTCCGCTCGAAATTTCGGCCTTTATCCGCTTCATTAACAATAACGGCGACCCAGCCGGATCGATTGTTCGGATGGAATCCACGGGCAATTCGAACCGCTACACGCTGATTATCCCACTGGAAATCTGGGCAAATCTGGAAGCTGCAGGAACCGACGTTGTACTGGAACACACACAATTTGAGGCAGACCTGCGTGTGGAAATGCCTGTTCTGCGCCGCTTCAATCCTGTGAATATGCAAGCGGCCGGGGTCACTGCCTTCATCTCTCAAGGAGACCCTGAACTGGTTATCACTAACATTGTCGAGGGTGAAGACGTGCTTAATGATCCGACGAACCGTGCGGCCCTCGAAGCCTTCGTGCAAGAACAGGTAACGACCATCCTGATGGAACAGAGTGATCCGGTAATTGTTAGCCCCAGTTTGGATGAGCTGACCGCTATTTTGCGAGATGTGATGCGCAACGCAATCACAGCGGACAGTCGTTTCCTTGAGCTATGGGGGTCTGAACGATCTCAAGAGACGGACACGGTTATGGCCAGGATTCTTGATGGCGTGCTGGCCATTGGGATCAATGGCAGCCCCGGAGCAAACCTGTTTTCGGAAGAACCATTTGTGCCCGACGATCGCGATTTTGCCGTGCGGCTGAACGGCGATACGCTGCTGGAGGAATTCGACGCGCTGCTGGTGGCACCCGACAAATATGAGGATGTCGCAGGTAAATTGCGCTTGGGCCAGATCACCTTAGAAAACCAGACAGAAATTCAAGTGGTTGATTTCACGGCCGAGACTGGCACCGTGCGTGCCAATACGCGGTTTCGGTTGAACGATTTTGTCTACACAGTCAATGTCGACACCGAAATTGAAGATAACGCGACCACCCTCTCCTTCACGCCAGGATTGCGGAGTGATGCGGTTGCAGGTGACCGCGTGCGAATTGAATTTGGGGTTGGCCTGCCGCTGACCGAGGATGCCGGCGGAAATAACAGAACCTTCAGGATCAATGACGACCTTACTGCCTCGTTGGAGGATGGTTTTATCAGGCTGAAGGGGAGCGGTCGGTTGCGCCGACCACATGCCATAATCCGAAACATTGATGCCGATATTGAAATGCGGCTCCGCCTGCTGTGGGAAAGCACTGCAAAAGTCGCCGGTGGCAATCAGAACGGTGACACGCTTGAGGTGGATGAGATCACTCCCAAACTGCGGATTTTTCCGGACAATTCGTTGGTCATCGTCGATGACAGCCGTGAGCCCTACCGGCTGACAAACCAAGCGGCAGTGTCCGATCAAAGTGCAAGCCTTAATCTGTCGCGTGTGCTGGACGAGACGCCAGATGACAATGCGTTCGTATCGTTGCGCTGGTTGCGGATCGGGCAGGTTTCGGGGGCTGTGCAAGCGGGTAACACTCTGCGGCTGCGCAATATGACCGAAGGCGAGGGGCTGATACCGAAAGAAGCCGTGATTAAGGTTGGTGGTAAAAATTTTGTTATTGATGCTGATGCGCTGATCGAAGCCGGTGGTCGCGCGACGTTGACGCTTGCGAAAGCGTTGTCTGATGAATTGGAAGACAGTCCGGAGAACGACTCAAATGTCTCTCTCTTTAGCGGCTGGTCTGGACGGGCTACCGTTGACGGGGTGAATCAAACCGGAAAAACGCTGGAAATCTCCGGCATTGTCAGAACCTTGCCGAACAACACCACCCTGACCATTGCTGGAATGAAGGGGATATTCCGCACCCAGAGTACCGTCGATATTGTCAATGATCAAGCAGAAGTGACTCTGTCGCATGACGCGATCGAAACGCTGGACGATATCCTCGATAATGTCGATCCGGGTGAGTTGTGGGTTAGGCTGGGGCAACCGCAAGAGAATGTCTCGGTTCGACGCCGTTCAGGCGGGCAAAGCATTGCGCTTGAACGGGTGGGTGACGTCAAGATCGAATTGCAGACCCCGCTTGACGGCATACTTGGGTTTCTCACCGGACTCGTGACGGGGCTGATTCTGCCTGGAGGCATTTTGATAAGGCTTCTGGGAGGACTGGTGGCTGGATTCTTGGTTCGGCGCCTGTTACGCAAGGCCCTTCAAAATGAGGCAAATGGGCTGGATATCGATGAACTGGTGGACCTGCCGATTGATGACAAGCTTGAGGGGCTGGGCATCCTGCTCGATACGATATTCAACAACCCCGTTGAAATCACGCCTGATGGCATTATGATGGCGGGCACGGCGCAGGTATCGAGCGTCTTTCCAGACATTGCTGAAAGCCGTGCACGGGCCTTTGGTCCATTCACCTTTGGCGCTGGCACGGCAGGGCAGCTTTCGGGCACAGGGCCGGTACCGCTGACCGATCAGATCTGGCTGTCTGGCAATGGCGCAGTCCTGAACGGATCCACGCCGAGCCACACCTATCCTCAGCGCGGTTTCTTTATCGCTGATTACTCGGTGCTCGATGATCGCCTGGGTCTTGTTAATCGCACACGGGAACTATCCCAAGTTGCGGTCAGGAATGCGTTGCCTGTTCTGGGCGCGCTACCGTTACTCAGCGGAGTAGAAGGTGAAGAGATCATATTGGAAGCGAGTTTTACCGACCGCGCCTGGCTGGATGCTCACAGGGCAATCGTAGATTGGGGAGATGAGACCTTACCCACGCCCACCGAGATCACCGAAATTCTCGGCCCGCCTCAAACAACCGGAACTTTAGTCGGGCGGCATACTTATTGTGACAATGGCGAATTCAACGTCACCGTCATTTTGGAGGATGCACAGGGCGGTACCGCCCGACGCGACACAGTCGCCCGAATCACGAATGTGCCGCCAAAGGTTAATGCAGGCCCCGACATGTTTGCACACCCCTGTGTTCCGCTGCGATTAGTTGGTTATTTTACCGATCAAGGCTGGTGTGATACCCATACTGGTGTCTGGGACTTTGGGGATTGCACGCCGCTATTTCCGGCAACAATCACCGAGACCAATCTGCCACCGGAAGCGCGCGGAACAGCCATCGCAACCCATTGTTACAAAGGCTGCGGGACATGGCAGGCGACATTAACCATCACCGATGATGATGGTGCGTCCACCAGCGACAGCCTGATTATTACCCATAGCGATCTGAAGAATAGCGATTTTGAGCAAGGATTTGAACGGCAATCTGGTGGTATTGTTGGACGCCACTGGCAGGGCTATTCGATCGGTGCGACAAGCACGGCTCCATCGACACAGATCTTTGACTGTGAAGAATGCATTGTCTGTCACGGGCAAAAGTCGCAAGCCATCCAAGCTCCCGGACACCGAATTGCGGGATTGTCGCAAAGCATCGGTGTAAACCAGGGCTGGGAATATCAGATTGCAGCGATGTTTCAGCTAGATACACCTGGTACTAGCGGTTGGATCGGGATTGATCCTACTGGTGGTGATAATCGTGCATCCGATAATGTCGTCTGGCGCAAGATCAAGCCGGCCTCAGGTTGGCAGGGGTTATCCAATCGGGTTGAGGCGCTTGGCGATAACCTGACGGTATATATAGAATTCCGCGATCCCGGAGAGACGCGTCTAATCATTGATTGCGTAACACTCCAGGCGTGGCCATGCCCTGAAGAAAAGGACAAACCCGAATGTCCTTCCGATGATGAACCTCAAGACCCGCCAAAGGAATTTTGTATCAACTGGAAGAACCACTCCACCACCAGCCAGATTCCGTCGGGAGATGTGATTGCCGGTTTCACCTTTACTTCCACATCAGGATTACCCCTATTTATCGTAACGTTCGGTTTACCACCGGGTGAGAGCAAGTTGCTGATCCCGAGTCTGGATGGGCCGGATGCTTTGCACATCGATCTGAACGGGTCGTACGGGATGGTGCGTGCGATGGTCTCGGGACCAGAGCAATCCGAAATTGCGCTGCGCG
>QIJH01000241.1 GCA_003232725.1 Chromatiaceae bacterium
GGTATCTTTCTGTTGCACTGGCCGTCGGTTCTCACCGCCCAGGCGTTACCTGGCACCCTGCCCTATGGAGCCCGGACTTTCCTCCACCCGATCACCGAAATGATCAAACAGCGATTGCCTGGCCGACTCCCGAGGCGGAAGATACAGGGGAAAAGGGAAAAGCGCAAAGGGGAAAGCGTTCAATCCCCAGAAATTTCGAGCGCAAACTGATAAAGCAGGTTCTTTTTCACCCCTGTGATCTTCCCCGCCAATGCCGCCGCCTGCTTGAGCGAGACCTCCTCCAGCAGCAACCTAAGCACCCGCTCGGCCTCTGCATCGACTAACTGCTCCGTCTGCGGCGCACCACCCACCATCACCACAAACTCCCCTTTGCGCTGATTGGCATCTGCTGCCAGCCAACCTGATAGGCCCGCCAGCGTATCACCATGAATAGTCTCAAAGGTTTTAGTCAGCTCGCGTGCGATCACCGCGGGGCGATCACCACCAAATACAGCCGCCATTGCGCCTATCGACTCTTTAATGCGATGTGGCGCCTCATAAAAGACCAGCGTGCGCGGATCTTCGCGCAACTGCACTAGCTTTGCACTGCGTGCACCCGCCTTTGCAGACAGGAATCCTTCAAAAACAAACCGCTCACTCGGCAGGCCGGATGCCGACAGTGCCGCCAACAACGCACTCGCCCCCGGCACCGGAATCACCTGGCACCCAGCCGCACGCGCCTGCCCCACGAGGTGATAACCGGGGTCACTAATCAACGGCGTACCGGCGTCACTCACCAACGCCACGGTCTCGCCCGCCTGTAAACGGACAATAATGGATTCACTCACCGCGCGCTCGTTGTGATCATGCAGTGCCATCGTGGGGGTCTTGATACCGAAATGATGGAACAGTTTGCCGCTATGACGGGTATCTTCAGCCGCAATCACCGTCGCCCTCTGCAATACCTCAAGCGCGCGCGCACTGATATCCCCCAAATTGCCGATCGGTGTCGCCACCACGTACAATGCGCCACTAATAATTGACACTGACAACCTCCCAATGACTTAGTTATAGAGATCTTTGCACGATACAGGCGCGAAAGAAAAATGAGCTAATATTTTCCTGATTAAGGCAGAAAGCACCGTTAATACCCAAAGGGGCACACCGTAGCGCGCTATTGACAAGTTTTCTAACAAAAAGCAGGGAAATATTAGCTATTTTTACTCGTGATTGTATCGTGCAAAGGTCTCTTAATAGTAATATGGCTCGAAGATTTTACAACCGAGCAGCAATTGGTGCTCATTTTAACAGAGCCCACACCTTACCGGGCACAGGAATCCAGTCTCAAACAATGGCCATCCCCTCACACTGTTTTCGAACCCTTGTTGCATCCCTCACGCTCGTTACTATTATCGCAGGCTGCTCAACCACGCCAGATAATAGTCATCAACGCGACACACTCGCGCTGGTACAATTTGCTGAAAATGCAGTACAGGAAGGCTATTACGAAGCGGCTGGCAACGCCTATAAACAACTCGCACTGATCACACCTGGCGAAGCACGCAGCGACTTTCAGATGAAAGCAGCCTCCACGCTACTCAAAGGCAACTATATCGCGCAGGCACAGCGAATGCTGCAGGCAATCACTCATGACAATCTCAATGAGAACCAGCAATTAGATTTCAATCTGCTTGCTGCGCGCATTGCGCTGGCTGAGTCAAATCCAGCCCATGCCCTTGATCTGCTCCAACAAGCACCATCACCACTCACCAGCAATAAACAACGCGCGCTCTATCATATGCTACGCGCACAGGCCTATCGCCGTGCAGGTAACCTCATCGAAGCGGTGCGTGAATATATCCAGCGAGAACCTTACCTCGTTGCACCGCTCGATGCGCCCCCCATCCCTGCCTCAGAGATTGAAGACAACCAGCTACTCATCTGGCAATCGCTCATGATGCTATCCGATACCATGCTGCAACAGCTGCGTATCAATCCGCCACCCGATTCTCTCAGTGGCTGGCTCGAACTCGCCTTGCTCGCCAAAAGCGCCCAGCACGCCCCTCCGATTAGCGCTGCTGCCCTGACAGATGCGCTCATCACCTGGCACCAGGATTATCCTGATATTCGAGTGTCAGAAAACATCCTCGCCTCGATCAATGCCCTACAAAACAGCAGACTGGTTCGCCCTGAAAAAATAGCCCTTTTACTACCAATGAGCGGTAATTTTGCCGACGTAGCAGCCATTATTCGAGATGGTTTCTTCGCCGCCCATTTCAACGAAAAAAACAACCAGACAGCCTCATCAATTCGTCTCTACGATACAACCGCCAAAGGGCACACCGCCAATGAACAGTATCAACAGGCTGTCGATGATGGTGCAGAATTCATTGTTGGACCGCTTAATAAAGAAGATGTCGACAACCTTATCGCAGCAGGTGATGCGTCTGTACCAACCCTCACGCTTAACTACAGCAGTAACCCTGAGTTAATGGCAGACAACCTTTTTCAGTTTGGCCTCGCCCCCGAAGATGAAGCTCACCAACTGGCAGAACGTGCCTGGCTCGACGGCTACAACCAGGCACTCGCGATTGTACCAGAAGGCGCATGGGGTGCGCGCATTCTACAAGCCTTTAACGATAGCTGGGAGGCACTTAACGGTACCATCGCGGAACAACAGACCTACGCCTCCAGCAAAAATGACTTTTCAGGGCCACTGCGCAATCTGCTCAATATCGATGAAAGCCAACGCCGCAAAAAAGAGCTACAACAACTGCTCGGTACCAGGCTAAAATTTGAGCCGCGCCGCCGCCAGGATGCCGACTTTGTCTTTATGGTCGCCTTCCCTCGTCAGGCACGACTAATCAAGCCACAACTCAAATTCCATTACGCGGGCGATTTACCTGTCTACGCGACTTCTCACCTCTATTCAGGCCATCCGGACAGGGAAGCCAACCGTGACCTTGATCAAATCACCTTTTGTGACATCCCATGGGTGCTGAACCGTAACCGCAAAGAAAACAGTCTTAGCCAGCACATCCAGCAACTATGGCCGGAAAAAAGCAGGCAATACACCCGTTTTTATGCGATGGGAATTGATGCCTATCACCTCATTCCGAGAATCCAACATATGGCCACCTTTCGTTATGAACGTTACAACGGTGAAACTGGCTCACTGAGCCTGGACGAATCTAATCGCATTTTCCGACAATTACCGTGGGCACGCTTCAAACGCGGCATTGCGCGCCCACTCTAAACCCTGAGCAACTCAAGGCCATGCCACGGACGGCGCTATGGGCAACACACAAACCAGTGGCGACGCTGCTGAGGCAATCGCACTCGAATACCTGCAACAACAAGGGCTAACCCTCATCACCCGCAACTTTCGCTGCCGACGCGGCGAAATCGACCTTATCATGCAGCACCACGGCAGCATCGTCTTTATCGAGGTACGCTATCGCCACAACAATCGATTTGGCGGGGCACTCAGCAGTGTCGATCGGCGTAAACAAGACAAGTTAATCGTGAGTGCGTTACACTATTTGCAGAAAAACCGGCGAGCAGCAAGGCAACCCGCTCGTTTTGACGTGATTGCCATCCACGCACAAACGCAGACAGCAACACAACCAGACATCCAATGGATACAGGACGCTTTTCAGGCCAACGATTAGCCCCCGGACGACAATTTAAGAGGCGATACCCCACCCTATGGATCACGCAACTCGCATCAAACGCATTTTTAACGACAGCGTCGAAACCAAATTACAGTCAGCAGAAATTCTCTCACAACCGATCGTGACCGCCGCGGATGTACTGACCACCTGCCTGCTCAACGAACGTAAAATTCTCTCCTGTGGTAACGGTGGCTCTGCTGCTGATGCACAGCACTTCTCATCCGAGCTACTCAATCGCTTCGAGATGGAACGACCCGGCCTACCCTGCATCGCACTCACCACCGATGCATCGACTATCACCTCGATCGCCAACGACTACTCATTCGGCGAAGTCTTCTCCAAACAGACACGCGCACTAGGGCAGCCCGGCGATGTCCTGCTCGGCATCTCGACCAGTGGCAATTCAGAAAATGTTGTCAACGCAATCCACGCAGCGCACGAACGCGACATGAACGTGATCGCCTTAACCGGCCGAGACGGCGGTGAAATCGCTAAAATCCTGCATGAAAATGATATAGAGATCCGTGTGCCGGCGGATAACACCGCTCGTATCCAGGAGGTCCACCTACTGACGATCCACTGCCTGTGCGACCTTATCGACAACCAATTACTGGGACAGGAGAATTAATTGTGAAGAGACTCATTGGTGCCGCCCTGGCAGCCCTGCTCATTGCCACCTCACTACAGGGTTGTGCCCCGATCATTGTGGCAGGTGCCGCGACTAGCGCCATCATCACCCAGGATCGACGTAGTGCCGGCACCATCATGGATGACCAGAGCAGCGAATTAAAGATCACCAACGCCATTCATGCGGATACCAAACTGATAAAAAATTCGCGTATCAAAGTAACCGTGTTCAACGGCGTCGCACTTCTCCTCGGCCAGGTACCGAGCGAACAACATCGCAAGCGAGCCGCAGCACACGCGCGTCAGAACATGAAAGTCAAGCAGGTTAACAATGAAATCAAAATCACCGAACCCATTGGGCTCAAGGTGCAAAACAACGACATAGCAATTACCTTCAGAGTGAAAAGTTCACTGCTCGGCACCAAGGGTGTCAGCAGTGGTCACTTCAAGGTTGTGAGTGAACGCGGCATCGTCTACCTGATGGGACTGGTGACTCGCGAAGAGGGAGACACTGCAGCCAAAATCACTCAGCGAGTGAAAGGTGTACAGGGGATCGTAAAAGTTTTTGAATACATCGAAGTACCTTAAATCAAAATGACCGCTGAATTACTGGCTGCGCTGCGTGTCATCGTCGGCAGCGAAAACCTGCTGTACGATCCTGCAGATTGCTGGCCGTATGGTTACGACAACAGTCGCCGCGAAGCACTGCCGGAAGCAGTACTCTTCCCGCAAGACCATCCGCAGACACTCAAGATTATCCAGCTCTGCAATCAGCATAAAATTGCCGTCACCGCGCGCGGCAAAGGCACCGGCACCACTGGCGCAAGCGTGCCGCTGTTTGGCGGTGTGGTGCTCTCGTTTGAACGCATGCGCGAGATCATCAAGGTAGACCCCGCCAATCGTGTCATGGTCGTTACCCCTGGCGTTACCAATCAAGAGGTGCAAAAGGCAGCCGCAGAACACGGCTTCTTCTGGCCACCAGACCCAACCAGTGCCGCAGTCTGTACCATTGGCGGCAACCTTGCTTACAACTCATCCGGCCCACGCGCGGTAAAATACGGCACGCCACGCGAAAACACACTCGGGCTTCGCGCCATCACCGGTGATGGGCGTGAGATCCGCTGTGGTGTCTACACTACCAAAGGTGTCGTTGGCTACGACCTCACTCGATTATTAATCGGCTCCGAAGGCACACTCGCAATCATCACCGAAGCCACCCTCAAGCTCACCCCGCTGCCCGAGGCCAAACGCACCCTGCAGGCAGTCTACGCCACCATTGATGATGCCGCCAAAGCGGTCTCAGCAATCATGGCGCAAGCGGTTGTACCCTGTGCGCTAGAGTTTATCGATGGCACTGCGATTGAGATGATCCGTAACCACTCAAAAGCAGACCTGCCCAGCGGGGCTGGTGCGATGTTGATGATTGAAGTCGACGGCCTTAGCGCAAGCCTTGATGAAGCGGTTAAAAAAGTGAGCGATGCCGCACGTAATGACGGTTTGATTGAACTGATCACGGCGAGCACTACAGCAGAGATTCAGGCGTTGTGGAATACTCGCAAAGCGCTCTCCCCAGCGCTACGCAACGTCGCCCCTAAAAAGATCAATGAAGATATTGTGGTACCCGTTTCGCACCTGCCAGAACTCATACGAGAGCTACAACGGCTATCGAAACAGCACAATATTCCGATCGTCAATTTTGGCCACGCCGGTAACGGCAACCTGCACACTAATCTATTGCTTGACCCTGATGACCCACAGCAGATGAAAGATGCAGAGGCATGCCTTGATGCCGTGTTTAGTCTCGTGTTAAAACTTAACGGTACGATCTCGGGTGAACATGGCATTGGCATAGTCAAGCGGGAGTTTGTTGGGCGCGAGATTGATGAAGTCACACTCGGTTTAATGCGCCAGATCAAACAGCAGTTTGATCCCAATGGGATTTTGAATGCGGGTAAGACCATACCTGACGCTAGCACCGAATAAAACACAATGCTCCCGGCAAACGCTAACTACAAGTTCAAATAGCCTATCGATCGAAGACGATTATCGGCAAACCAATTTTCATCACTGTACTACATGATTGATATATTACAAAACCATCGCAAGATTCCCCACGATCTCAGCTTAATACTGGGATAGTCTCTCTTTTCCTAGTATGATCATTTCAGTATCTCTTCTCTTCTATTGAAAAGCTATCGTGATATTGATTAATAGCATCAAGAATAAAATTCTGATCTTTGCAATCCTCGCCACGCTGATCCCCTCTGCAGGGCTGGGGCTGCTTTCATACTTGCAAAATGAGGCGATGGTTACGAACAATGTCGCGCAGCAACTGCAGACACTAGCGACCGATGCCAACCGTGAACTAAAGCATTGGCTCGAAGCACGCATCATTGAGGTGCGTACGCTCTCTACCTCTAATGCGGTAACCAAAGGACTCTCACCTTCATCATTGATGAGCGCAACAAAAAATGCACGTCTTCTACCTCACTACCTTCGGCTGGTCAAAGATAAACTCAACCCACTACTGCAACTGACCGTACTCAACCCCAGTGGCAAAATAGTGGCCAGCAGCAGTGATACGCCTGCGCCTGTTATCTTACCCAGCGCTTGGCCTCAAACCACCGTGACTGATGGTGTGATTATTGATACACCCCACTGGAGTCAACACTATCGCACCGTTACACTGAGGCTTGCCGTCCCTGTGCTTTCGCTGGATGATGAGGTCATGGGTACACTCGTCGCAGTGGTCGATCTCAACACACTCCTTCCCTCACTGAAATATGCGGCCAAAATATCACCGGGAGATATCCTGCTGCTCGACTTGGCGGGTAAGCCTTTGTTTGGTACCCACAGTGATGATGCATCCTTCGAACCGATCGCACGTCAGGTACTCCAGCAGCTGCGTGAAGAGGAGGGAAAACCCATCACATTTGCAGGCCACCTTCAAAAGCGTGTGCTTGGCCTCGCAGTGATGCCACAAACGCTGCCTGTGGTAGTGGTGGTAGAACGTGATCGGGCAGATATTTATCAAGCCTGGGCTGCCTTTCGTAATCTTTTTTTAAGCTTGATGATCGGACTTACTCTGCTGGTTGGATTTATTGCTTGGCAGATGGGGCGCTCAATCGTTATCCCCCTTGAGCATCTGACTAGCGCTGCGGATCATATTGCTGCGGGGGATCTCACCGTCCAGCTGCCGGTGGCGCAGCGCGATGAACTCGGCCACTTGACCCAGGTATTTAATCAGATGACCGGCAACTTACGACAGAGCCGAGATGAATTCGAAGCTGCTAGCCAAACGCTACAGAAACAGAACAAGTTACTTGAAAAACTCTCTATCACCGATAGCCTCACCGGCCTTTATAACCGTAAAAAACTCGATGATATCCTTGCCGACCAGCTGGCGCGCTTTAAACGTAACCAGCGCCCTTTTACGCTGCTTATGCTCGACATTGATCACTTCAAAAAACTCAATGATACCTATGGTCATCTTGCAGGAGATCAAGTGTTAGCCAGTATTGCCAGAACTTTTTCCAACTCGATTCGTAACATCGACTTTGTAGCACGCTACGGTGGAGAAGAGTTTGTTATAGTGCTGCCAGAAACAGCACTATCTGCTGCGCGCGACATGGCAGAGCGCATTCTTACTCAAGTCCGCAGCGCCTCTTATCAGTTTAATGATCAATCCATTGTCGTCACCTTGAGTATAGGGGTTGCAATTAGTCAAAGCAGTGATGAATCAGCTGATACGCTGCTGGCTCGCACTGATCGCATGCTCTATGAAGCTAAACGCGCGGGTCGTGACCGCGTTATTTGCACGGATGATCAAAGCTCATAAATTAGCGTACCTTAAGGCGCTTCTAGTAACTCAACCATTATCCAACCAACATCTCCCTGCTCACTCTCAACATACAACCATGGCCCCTGATAGGCGCGAGCCACTACCAGCACCTGCTTCTTTAACAGATGAGATGTCGCCGCACGGCTATCTGGCTGATCCCGTAAATGGCTATTGACCTTTACTTTTAATGGAATGGCGATACTAAAGGCCACTTCCGATGCCGCTTCTGTCGACGCCATCGAATGGTCCATCAACATCGCAATGAACTGCTCTGCCTGTGCCACTAAATCAGCGGCAGTGCGATATTCATCTTGCTTAAAAGCGGTGAGGGCTGAATCAAGCAAGCGTTGCGCCAACTGTTGTAGAGAAGCCTTCTGCTCTGCGCCCAACGTGGTGCGCAACACCTCCATCGCAACTTCAACTTCGGCAAGGTGTGACGCAACCTCTGCCTCCGTAGCAAACCGGCGTAACTTAACCTCAGCGCGCACCACTTGGCTGCTTGTCTCTTTCAATTCCTCAATCTGACTCTGCTGATGTACACGCAGTGTGTTGATTTCGTTCTCCTTATCAGATAAAACGCGCAGCAGATGCATGATCATCTGTTGCTGCTCCTCAAAGGACATCGGCGATGGCTCTTGTGAAGGGATAGGTGGTGGTGGGGGGGCGGGAATCACCAACTTAGTCACAGGCGGCTGAATTGCACAACCCACTGTCACCAAGCCCAACAGCACAAATGTTAGGCCGCGCACTAAAGAACGGTATTCAGTTATCACGTTTATACACCTTGCTTACTCAAAACGACACATACAGGGATGAGAATGGTGTGGCCAACGGCGCTCTATTCGCTTCACCTCATGACTTAGTTATACCTGTAACCATCATTAACACAGTGTGCCTAGGTCACAAAATGATTATTTTTGAGTAACTACTCAGCTAACCCATGAAATCCACCCGTTCAGCGTTAAAAAATGATCATTTACACGTGGTAAACTCACATTTTTCGCCTTGAACTGGCAGATTTCATGGGCGATCTGAGCAGCCACTGTTAATTTTGACTACTCGCTGAGTAGTCACATTTTTGATAACATGAGGCCTCTGCACGAGTCTACTTCACGCTCCAGCTGCGTTATAAATGGCTTTAAAACAGTCACTTACTGCATGTAAACTTCGGTTTTTCGATCATTTGCCTTGCTGGAACGAAAACTAGTTATTGTACAAAGGTCTCAACATAGGTGTAACTTCTGTAGACTCCCCCCGTTGTCAACAATAAAACCACCCATAACAAGAAAGTACCCAAAACAAAGGGTAGAAATTCCTCTCCAAAATATTCATGGTTTACGAGGACAGAGAAATACTAAATAATGGATGCTGCACGTAATAGTGGCCTGATTGAGCTAACCGCAGCAACCACTAGAGCAGAGACTCAGTCAGTGCACTTCTCTGAATAATGTGATGAAGATTGTCACTGACCAAGAATTACGGTTAACAGGACTATCCCGCCAAGGAAAATTGCGCAATAGTGCTTGCTTTAATCTTTGTAGATGAAGTTTGAGAATGATAGCTCACCTGAACAATCGACTTACCGGCTTTCTTTAGAAAAGTCTCAACTTCAATATTATGAGGCTTACGTCCCCAGTCTTCACCAACCACAAAGATATCTACGGCTAACGCTTTACATGCCGAAGCGTATTCTAGCTCATGATAAGAACGTACAATATCAACGCAACGCAAAGCTTTCAGCATTTCCATTCTCTGTTCCAGAGGAATAACGGGAGGTTTACGCTTATAACTCGCAACAACCTCATCCGAGGCGACCCCAACTGCGACCGTGTTGCCTAATTTTTTACAATGCTGAAGTAACGCCAAGTGGCCAATATGAAGTAAATCCCATGTTCCAACGGTGTATACAAGCATTGTAAAATTCACGCCTCTTAAAGCAAAAACAAACATGTTACCATGTTGTCGCTGCATTCTAAAATATCAAGCCTACCTGGATATGAACGCTAAACAATGACCAACGAGCTCCCTAAATCACAAGAATCACAAGAATCACAAGAATCACAAGAATCACAGCCTAATTCGATCCTCTCCTATGCCAAGGATTTACCTAATCTTTGCTCCCTGGCCGGACTAGCCTGCACCCTTCTCGCTATTTACTACAGCATATCCGGGCTTTTCGCAGCTGCGATGATTGGCATGATATGGGCAGTTGCCTTTGATTGGGCAGATGGCCTCATTGCCCGCCGAATGAAAGGACGCACAGGAAACGACCGTGTTTTCGGTGGACAACTTGATGTTTTAATTGACATTGTCAGCTACGGCGTTGCGCCAGCCATTCTGCTGATGAGCTACGGTAATTTTGAACTCATCTACTTACCGGGTGCATTTTTAATGCTTGCAGCCAGTGCATTACGACTGAGTTACTTCAGTACCTTTGGTCTTGCAGGTGGAACCCAATACACCGGACTTGCCCTCGATAACAACAGCATTATCCTCGTTTTCATCTTTTTGTTTGAAGGCCTGTTTAGCCAGAGTGTTTTCGCTGTCATTCTATATGCAAGCGGAGTCTCTCTCGCGGCCTTAAACGTATCTCAGGTAAAAACACCCAAGCTCTCTGGGAACCCGATTAATGTACGCATTCTCGCTGCTTACACAGTTGGAATCACTGTCATTTATGGATTTATGCTCTAGGGGCCTGTTGACCATTCATTTTCATCACTACTGGATGGCGCTTTTTTCATCCGACATACAAGGGGCACACCGAGGCGGAAGAAGCGCAGTATCGTCATTCTACATAAGCGACTGACAACACAGCAGGGCGGAAAAGCGGCCCAGCCCCTTTATCAGATTGCGGGGTTACGCCTGAAAAAGCACCACTCGGCGTTGCTGCTCGTTTATTTGGCATGACCAAGCTTTTCTCCTCGCCCCTTGATTGGCGATTCTTCAGGCGCAACAGAAGTGAAATGAATCGCCAACAAACCCTAGCTTATGGCAAGAAATAAGGCCTCAGAACCCTTTAAGAGAGCCACTCGGTCGTCCCCACCGTGCCTGACCATACACCCCTTTTCTGATTCATGGGTTGACGCCACAGTCGCTTGTTATGTCTGTCTACGTCCATCTACTTTGGTATAAATCAACCCTCGATCCCTCTTACCAAAAGCAATGAATTTACAGTCTCCTTGATAATGAAGTCATTTGGCTGCAATTGCAGCTTAGATCGTTATGCACTTCAGGGTTGAACCTGCCTCTTCGGCCTAAGCCAATAACCAAGAAAATCAAAACTTATCACGGGGTAGCGAGCCCGCCTGCGATAACGCTTGCAATACACTATCTTCGTTTTCTCTGGGTCCTGGCGGGGAGCCCGAACTCATTTTATTCAGTAGATTACAAATAACCAAAGCCATTATGAGCGCTGCATCGACCTTCTACGCTCACCCCATCACTTACTATTAGAGACCTTGCACGATTGTTCTTTTCTCCTCTGGCGGCGTTAAAAACGGAGTCAATCAGCCATTTATACCTATAAACTCCCTCGCTCTGTGCATTTTTACCTCGCCTAAAGCGCCTACTCTTGGTGCCAAAGAACAAAATTACTGCTCGTACAAAGGTCTCAATATAAGTCATATATGTTTTCGTTACTCTATCTCAACTGCCACCACTGCGACAGGTGGCATACCAAAACCAAAACCGGCACTGATACATTGTAGTGCAAACGATACAGTCCCTGGTGATGAAGAGGCTACCAGCGTTGTGCTCCCCTGGTTTGATGAGGTCACCTGACTGGCCAAGCCAAAATTCCCTGACGACCAAATTGGATTAAAACCATTAGTGACAAATGGCTGACATTGAAAATAACCACCGTTGTGTGACCAACTGATTTTGGTAAGCGCATTCACGCCAACAACACTGGAACCAGCAGCCATGACCAATGGTTGTGTTTGATTAACAGAAACCACCAATCGTGCAGATGTTCCTGATGGAATGCCACTGCAGGCCGCACTAAACAAGGCGTCGGTACCGCTTGATGACGCAATAAAACTACCCGTTACATTCACAGTTGAAGTGACCCCGCATCCTAACGTTGTCACATCAGTTTCGGTTGCACCCTCGACACGATAAATACGATATTCAGTGATCTCCCCAGGTTGTGCATTAGAGAGTGTTACCGGGAATTCAACATTGGATATGCCATTAGTCATGACGAATTCTGCGTCATAAGTAAAATCGACAGCAACGGCCTGGCTCGCAAAAATAGCGCTCATACCCGCTAACGAGCTAACTAAAAAAGATTTGGTGCGTTGATTCATAATACTCCTTCCTCTTTAAATTTTTCCCTTAAAAGCTGGAACCTTGTTAACTTACTGGAAAAGATAACCCAGACCAATTTATAGTAAACGATATTTTTTGGTAAAATCAAGCATCTCTCAAAAAAGACACGTCACCATTTAATCAATCGCTACACTCGGTTCACCCACTCAACAAGGGAAAAGATATCTCTGTAATAACCAATATTTGTTAAATTGCCTGTTTTCATGGATGACTAAAATCCGTATCACATAAAATGCAAGTACACCTCATAAAAAGCCTGCTATTAGCGGGTTTTTTATCAAAATATTGCAGCGCACGATTAAAGGGATCTGCCCCGAATGGCACTAACTTAAGCGCTTTCAGCATCAAATTTATGCCGTAAAAACCCCTCAAAAATGGCATAATTTTCTATGCAAAATCAAACTCTTTTACTGCCTGGATTTCACCTTCAAACACTCCGTAGAACGCCTCGCTCTACTCGCCAAAAACTTGCTGACAAGATAGCAAGCCTGAAGCAAAAATCATTCAGTCAACTTGGTAAATGTTTTGGTGACTTTATTCCTGGTAAGTATTTATGCTCGACAATAAAAGGATCATTTAGTCGTCACCGTATTTTTAGTTATGAAAATACCTTTGGGGCTTTTCTGTCTCAGGTGCTGGATGCTGATGGTTGTTCTGGATGAATATGGATGAATGGTCAATGCAAGATCCTGCACACCAGCCCCATCTCTAACGCAAGTACGGCCTCTGCAATCAACTCACCGGCATTGGTGCCGACGATGCGATGACACTCATCAAACAACTCTCAGCCTCACTCCACTTTATACCATCTAATTTCGGGAGTAGAATACGATTATGGATGGTTTTAGGAGAAATATTGAACAGAAGGTCGACAGACTCGCCCAGAGTTTCCCCGCAGTGATCATTCTCGGTGCCAGACAATGCGGTAAAAGCACACTCTCACAAATAATGAGACCCGACTGGAACTATATTGACCTGGAAAATCCCAACCACTATCAGTTGATTGCAGATGACCCCGTTCTTTTCTTCAGAGAGAACCCGCAACGCTTAATCATCGATGAAGCCCAGCAACTCCCGATGCTATTTGAGGTTCTACGCGGTGTTATTGATGCCGACAGAAGTCTCAAGAATCGTTTCATTCTCACTGGATCAGCCAGCTTTGATTTGATGAAAAACATCAGCGAAAGCCTCGCCGGAAGAGTTGGCATCGTCGAGTTATCTGCATTCAAGGTCAACAAAATGCAACAACAACCACTCCCAGGCCTCTACCAGATTTTCGAACAAAAGATCTCAACGGATGCGGTTCCTTTCCTGAAAACACTGACACCACATACAGATATCACGGCACTTAAACAGGCGTTACTCAAAGGTGGCTATCCTGAACCCGCGCTTTCAGATGACCCCGTGTTTCACCAGGACTGGATGGAGAACTATTTCGACACTTACATTAACCGCGATATGAGAACGCTTTTCCCGCGCATCGATTTAATAAAATATCGCCGCGTGTTAGCGATGCTTTCGCACCTGTCAGGCACTATCATCAATAAGTCTGAGATCGCCAGATCGATTGAGGCCTCGGAAAAAACAGTTCGCGACTATATTGATATTGTCACGGGCACCTATTTCTGGCGGCAACTAGAAGCGTTCACCACATCTAAAGTAAAAACTACGCTAAAGCTTCCCAAAGGTCACTTCCGTGATTCAGGCTTAACGCTCTTTCTACAAAATATTCATACAACGGATGAACTCACCCATTACCCATTTCTGGGCAGGACTTTTGAGAGTTTTATAGTTGAAGAACTGATAAAAGGAATTGAAGCAGGTAATGCGAGAAATGTAAGGTATTGCCACTTTCGAACCAAAGCCGGCGCAGAGATCGGTTTTGTCGTCGAAGGCTCCTTTGGCCTGCTACCAATTGAGATCAAGTATCAATCTTCAACCCCCAAAAAACAGCTAACAGCGCTGCAAAAATTTGTCGATCTACATAAGCTTCCACTTGGGATTCTAGTTAACAACTCAACAGAGGTTCGAATGTTATCGGATAACATTATTCAAATCCCGGCAGGGTGTGTTTAAATTGCAAAAAAGCCCGGCTATGCCGGGCTTTTTTTATTCAAACTTGAAAGAAAAACTACTTCCGCTTAGGCAAATAAATATCTGTACAAGTCCCCTCTGCCACTTCCGCAGCAAAATTAATCGTTTCAGACAACGTTGGATGTGGATGAATAGTCAGCGCAAGATCCTGCACGTCGGCACCCATCTCTAACGCAAGTACTGCCTCGGCAATCAACTCACCGGCATTGGTACCAACGATGCCTGCACCGATGATACGGTGATGTTCATCAAACAGCACTTTGGTCATCCCTTCATCGCGGCCAATCGACAGTGAACGGCCGCTCGCGGCCCACGGAAAGACACCCTTCTGGTACTTGATCCCTTCCGCTTTGCATTCATCTTCAGTCTTACCCATCCACGCGATCTCGGGATCGGTATAACAGACCGATGGAATAGTGCGCGCATCAAAGAAGGTTTTCAGTCCGCTGATCACTTCTGCCGCGACCTTTGCCTCATGAGTTGCCTTATGCGCCAGCATTGGCTGACCGACGATGTCACCAATCGCGAAGATGTGATTTACATTGGTACGCATCTGTTTATCGACATTGATAAAACCACGTTCATCAACGGCTACACCTGCTTTATCCGCATCGATCAATTGGCCATTGGCTGTACGGCCAATCGAGACCAGTACTCGATCAAAGGTATCCTGCGCTGGTGCGCCCTTACCTTCAAACGAACAGAGCATGCCTGTATCAGACGGCTCAATCGCAGTGACCCTGGTATTAAGGTAGATATTTTCATAACGCTTCTTGATACGGCGTTCCAGTGGACGTACCACATCACGATCGACACCAGGAAGCAAACCGGGTGATAGCTCGACGATGGTCACATCAGAACCCAGTGCATCATAAACCGTGGCCATCTCTAGCCCGATGATACCGCCACCGACAACCAGCAGGCGTTTGGGAATTTCCGCAATCTCTAACGCATCGGTTGAATCCATCACCCGTGGATCAGCCCATGGAATAAACGGTAGCTTGGTGACACGTGAACCGGCAGCGATAATAGAATTTTCAAAACCGATAATGGTCTTGCTGCCATCATCCGCTTCCACTTTAATGGTATTGCTTGATGTGAACTTACCGTAACCGTGAACGATCTCAACATTGCGCTGCTTGGCCAAGCCTTTCAGACCACCAGTTAGCTTACCGATAACACTCTCTTTATGGGCGCGCAGTTTGTCGATATCGATCTCAGGTTTATTAAATGCCACACCGATATCCGAAAACTCTTCCGCTTCGTTAATCACCTGCGCGGTATGCAGCAGCGCCTTCGAGGGGATACAACCAACATTCAAACAGACACCACCGATATTTTGATAGCGTTCGATCAAGATCACTTTCTTGCCAAGATCTGCCGCACGAAACGCTGCGGTGTAACCACCAGGGCCGGAACCCAACACAACAATCTCTGCTTCTTTATCGACATCACCGCTATAGCTAGCTGCCTGTGGCTCGGGTGCAGCAGGAGCAGCTGCTGACACGGTCTCATCAGCCTTTACAGCAGGTGTAGCGACAGTAACCTCTGATGCCTCAAGGCTCAAAATCAAACTACCTTGCGATACCTTGTCACCCACCGCGACATGCACCACCTTAACCACACCACTCTGCGGTGCTGGAATCTCCATCGCCGCTTTATCGGATTCCACTGAGATCAGCGAATCTTCCGCTTCAATCGTATCACCAGCACTAACCAGTACCTCGATCACTTCAACTTCATCAAAGTCACCAATATCAGGAACAGGAATGTTTATAACTAGTTGGCTCATAGATAACATCTCCTGTTACAGCAACACTGCTGAGGAAGGTGGTAAAACGTGCGCCGTCGGCACCATCGATCACACGATGATCATATGAAAGCGCCAGCGGCAACATCAATTTCGGCTCGAAACCTTCGCCGCTCCATACCGGTTGCATCTTCGAACGTGATACACCAAGGATCGCAACCTCTGGCGCATTCACAATCGGGGTGAATTTGGTGCCACCGATACCACCCAAACTTGAAATAGTAAAACAACCCCCTTGCATGTCGCTCGGCTTGAGTTTTTTATCACGCGCCTTGATGCTGATTTCCCCCATCTCAAGCGCGATATCAACCAGGCTTTTTTTATCTGCATCACGAATCACAGGCACTACCAGGCCATCCGGCGTATCAACCGCAATACCGATGTTGTAATACTTTTTATAGATCAAATTTTCGCCACTCGCGTCAAGTGAAGCGTTAAAACGTGGAAACTCTTTTAAACCAGCAACAACCGCCTTAACCAGGAACGCGAGCATGGTGATGCGAATCCCTTTCTCTTTGTATTCTGGCACCATCGCTTTACGGAACGCTTCCAGTGCGCTGATATCAGCATCATCAAACTGCGTTACATGAGGAATGGTAACCCAGTTGCGATGCAGAAACTTGCCGGTGAGTTTGTTAATCTTAGTCAGCTTCTTGCTTTCAACGTCACCCCACTTGCCAAAATCAACCGCGGGCATCGGCGCCACTTCAAGACCACCACTAGTCGCTGAGCCACCGTGAATCATGACATTTTTAACAAACGCCTTCACATCTTCCAGCGTGATACGACCCTTACGACCGCCGCCCACAACACTGCCGAGGTTAACCCCAAGTTCACGCGCAAACTTACGCACGGATGGACTGGCGTACGCCCTGGCAAAACTCATCTCATCGATCTTCGCAGGAGCCATTGGCGCGACGCGACGGGGTACCTGTTGCGCTGCAGCCTGAGGTACGGGTACCGCAGGTGACACTGCTGCTGCAGGTGCACTCACGACTGGCA
>QIJH01000074.1 GCA_003232725.1 Chromatiaceae bacterium
AAATTAATGCAGTCAAAGCATCGCTTGGGTAAGCGAGATGAGATCGATAGGGATGTTAATCAATGGATCGCTTTGTCAGACTCTAATTTAGCGAGTGAGGATAAGATTGCAAGCATCTATATGCAATTAGGGGAGAATTCTCGGGCGATTCAGTTTTATGAGGCTGCAATCAGGCGTGATTCTGCTAATGTACCTGCGCTTAATAACCTTGCATGGTTATATGCTTTGGAAAATGATTCACGTTCGGTAGCGATTGCACGTAAAGCCTATGCGCTTGCGCCAAACGCTAGTGATGTGATTGATACATTGGGTTGGATATTGGTGACGGGCGGGCAAAACAAAGAAGGGGTTGAGCTGCTTCGTAAGGCTGATAGCATGTCGCAGGACAATGATGAAATTACGCTTCATTTAGTTGAGGCGTTGCTCAAGTCTGCTTCTGGCAAGCGTGAGGCAAAGCAATTGCTGAAAGAAGTTATCAAACGTAACCCCCAGGTAGAGAACAGAAAGGATGTTCAGCGGTTGTCCAGTCAGCTGGGGCTATGATTTTGCTAAAAACGATAGCCAGTGGTATTGGCGTAGAGCGCGCGTGGTAAGGTTAAATCCGACTAAGTTAAGCGGTTAATGCAGCGGCCATTTTACAGGCTGTTCTTTGAAAACATGATTGTTTTACTCTTTGTTATGTTAATATTCACCTTAGTGAGTGAGTCTGGATTACGTCGGTTATGATTAGGCCACGATCGTGGAAAGTTCTTAAAATCATTAAAGAAAAAACGTTTTCATGCCAATACTAGATAGTGTGGTGGAGGCCGGAGTGCTGGCTTGCGTGTTTTAGAGAATTCGGTGGTTATCATAAGAGGAATTTTTCAGCGAATGAAATTTTCAGTTAATACAGTTATTTGTATTTTTCTTGGCCAGTTATTGCTGGCTTGTAGTGCTGTTTCCCCGCCTGTTGCACTGCTTAAGACGGAGATAGTTGGGGGTGATGAGCCGCGTAGTGACTATGTGATTGGTGCTGGAGACGAATTGCAGGTATTTGTCTGGGGAAACCCTGAATTATCTGTTTCTGTTCCAGTAAAGCCGGACGGGACTATTACCACCCCACTGGTAGAGGATGTTGTCGCTAGTGGTAAAACGTCTACTCAGTTAGCCAGGGATGTTGAAGTGAGGTTGCAGCAATATGTGAAATCTCCTGTTGTCACGGTAACGGTGACCCAGTTTGTTGGGCGTTACAGTGAGCAAATTCGAGTGATCGGTGCTGCCACCAGGCCCGTGGCATTACCCTACCGACAAAATATGACGTTGTTAGATGTATTAATTGCCGTCGGTGGCATTTCTGAATTTGCGTCTGGTAATCGATCGAGTGTGGTGCGAGAGCATGATACTGGGGTTGATAAAATTCGAGTGCGACTTGATGATATGTTGAATGGTGGGGATATGAGTCAAAATATGCTCATGCAACCGGGCGATATTCTTGTAATCCCTGAAAGTCTGTTTTAGAGGTTGTCATGGAAGTGATGCTTCGTGAGCTGTTGTACCCTCATGTTAGAGCGCTTGTGCGTTACCGCTGGCAGGCGTTGGTTGTTGCCTGGTTGGTTGCCATGATTGGTTGGCCTGTCGTGATGGCCTTGCCTGATAAATATGAAGCAAATACTCGGGTTTATGTTGATACAGACTCCATTCTTTTGCCGCTTCTTGATGGCTTAACTGTTCAGCCGGATGTGAATCAGCGTTTGTTGATTATGACGAAGACGCTATTGAGTCGCCCAAACCTGGCTAAAGTGATAGATGAGGCCGGACTTGATTGGGGCCGCGAAGATAGAGAATCATTGATTGCGATGTTGGGGAATGATATCAAACTTGGCCTTCCTAAAAAGCAGCAGGGTGGGCAAAATAATCTTTATACGTTGAGTTACACCCATAATGACCCTGGCACTGCCAAACAAGTTATCCAGGTGCTGTTGAATATTTTAGTCGAAACAACATTGGGTAATTCACGCCAGGATTCCGATAGTGCGCAGCATTTCCTGGCGCAGCAGATCAAAGAGTATGATGCACGATTAGTGATTGCAGAAAACCGTCTGATGGCATTTAAACGAAAGAACTTTAATATCTTGCCGAGCCAGGAGGGTGGTTTCTTTCAGGATCTGAGGCTGGCTGAACAGGACCTTAATGCAGCAAGCCTTGAGGTGCGTGAGGCAGAGTTTTTACGTAAAGAACTTGAGAACCGCCTGCTTGAATTTGTTGCCAGTTTTGAAGGTGGCGAGATTAAGGTTGAAGGTCGTTATGATGAGCGTTTACGGACGATGCAGGCGCAACTGGATGAAAAAAAATTACGTTTTACGGATGTGCATCCGGATATTATTGAACTGGAACGGGTCATTAATGAGTTAGAACAGCTAAAGTCGCAAGAATTGTTAGGGAATAACGACGCTTCCAATAATTCGCATAAGCCAGAAGACTCAAGGCTGCATCAAGAGTTAACACTTGTACTTGCTCAGACGAATGCAAAAATAGCATCGCTTGATGTGCGGATGAATGAATTTCAAAAACGCGCTAAGACGCTTAAGGAGCGTATTTCGACGTTACCTGAAGTTGAAGCGGAGCTGGTCAGTTTGTCGCGCGATTATGACATCACAAAAATGAAATATGAGCAGTTAGTCGAGCGACTTGAGTCAGCCAGGCTATCTGAGTCGGTAGAGGCAACGGGTGATAGCGTTAAATTCAGAGTTATCGACCCACCCTGGGTTCCTGCGATGCCATCTGGACCGAATCGATTTTTATTGTTAACCATGGCACTTGGTGCGGCAATGGGGGGGGGGCTGGGACTGGCTATTTTAATCGGTTTTTTACGCCCAGTGGTCTCTGATATGTATGGCTTGGCAAAGATAACCGATTTATCGATTTACGGTGCAGTGACTTCTATTGATAGTGGGACTGCAAGTATTGTTGCGGTAGTTAAAGCTAACCTGCTATTTCTTTTATCGTTACTCATGTTGCTGGCAAGTTATGGCATCTTTTTATGGTTGAATATGATTGAATTCCGTATGTTCTATGTGACGAATATGATAGAGAAACTACTATGAGCAGCATTGAAAAAATGATGGAGCGCCTTGCCCGCCAAAACAAACAATCAGCATCAGCGGAGGATGGGGTTATTGAGTCTGAGTCAGCAGAACCAGAGCACACTACGGGCAAGATAGCGGATTCTTCTGATGGCCTGATGCATATTGATGTTACTGAACATAATGCGAATTCCGCTGCAGGTGGTAAAAAAAAACCTCTGGCACTTCAGCTGGACCGGCTGGAATCGGGAGGATATCTAGCAGATAATTATGAAGACTCCTGTCAATTTAGTGAGTTCAGGAAGATTAAACGGCCAATATTGAAAAAGGCATTTTCTCAGGAAAGCATCGAGGGTGAATTGCCTAGAAATTTGGTGATGATTACGAGTGCAGTCCCTGGGGAAGGAAAGACATTCTGCTCCATTAACCTGACGTTGAATATGATTCTTGAACGCGATATCACGGTGCTGTTGATGGATGCTGACTGTATGAGGCGATCCTTAAGCAAGGTCTTTGGTGTGGAAGCGCTTCCGGGACTGGTGGATGTTTTGGAAGGTGATCAGGAAATTGAAGATGTGATCATCAATACGGCAGTACCCAACCTAAAGGTTATTCCAGCTGGGCGAGCGCTTAAGCATACCGCTGAATTATTGTCTGGAGAACGTATGAAGCGCCTGATGGTTGAAATATCTGAACGCTATGCTGATCGAATCATCTTGATGGATGCTCCTCCTTTGCTGGCCGCAAATGATGCTGAAATTCTTTCTCATTATGCCGGGCAGACTATTGTGGTGGCAGAGGCAGATAAAACGCCACAATCCCTTATTCAGCAAGCGCTGATGAGTATTGATACAGAAAAAACGTCGACGGGATTGATCCTTAATAAGCGTCAAGGTGGCGTGTTGGCTGAACATGATAGCTATGGTTATTATTACTCTGGAGATGAAGGGCCGGGAAAAGGGTGATTTCAATGATGTCGATGTGGCGTGCAGCCTATCTGTTTGTTTGGGCATCACTGTTGGCTGGCCTTTCTCCTGTGCAGGCCAGTATTGAGATTGAACCATCTATCACTGCTTCTCAGTACTGGACAGATAATCGTGAACTGGTCGCTGAAGAGTTGAGCCAGGAAGATGTCATCACCGAAATTCAACCCGAGATAAAATTGACACTCAGCTCGCGTCGGCACCGGGGAGAGCTGGCAGCCAGTTACCAGCATTTAACCTATCATCGTGCAAATGAAACCCGTAGTTTTCAACAATACCGCGCTTCAACGAACTCAGCACTCTTGCCAGATCTGCTCTTTTTAGATCTGTCAGCAGACAGGGTACAAAGCACTATCTCTCAGCTAGGCGCCGTTGCCGCGAATAATAGAACACTATCAACCAATCGTACTGATGTGAGTACTATTGGCATTAGACCTTACCTGGTGAAGCAGTGGGATTCTCGTTGGCGTTCGCGTATTGATTATGATTATCAGGATATCAAATATAAAAGCACAACATTAAATGATAGCCAGCTTCAGGAAATAACAGCGCTGACTGAATATGGTGGCAGTGGCGATAATATTAGAATTAATCTCTCGTATAATGGCGTAAGAAGCGAAAGTGACCGCGTCACAACGCCAGCAGAATTTGATGAGGTCAGGCTCGATACTCGCTACCAGATGAATAGAACCTGGGCATGGTTGTTGAATATTGGTTATGAAAAAGATAGCTATGATCGTTCAACAATCGAGAAGACCCAAGGTGGCTTTGGTGAGATTGGTGTTGAATTATCACCTACTCGTAAGATTGTTGTGAATGCTACGATTGGAGAGCGTTATTTTGGTGATACAGCATCGTTGCGGCTGCTATATCGGTATAATTTGCGAACGGGTATTGAAATGAGCTATCGAAAGGATATCACCCAAACAGCGCTAGAGCTTAATCGCAATGAGGAAACCAGTGTGGCGAGTCCTGTCGTGTTTGATGGTTTGGGGAATACATTCCTGGTAACCGAGGTGTTTAAAACAAGGCGCAGCAATGCCTTGTTTTATTACCAATGGGTGAGAAGTCGTGGTGAACTATCGGCTTCTCGTGAGATTCGTGATTTTCAGCTAGGCCTGAACCAGGAGGTTGTCGATTTTGTAGAGGCGAGCTGGAATTGGTCTGTTACCGCTAAGAGCACGCTGGATTTGGCGTTCTCTGTGCGAGATCGTGAGACTGATGGCCAGATAGGAAAAGACCGTTTATCGTATCTCTCAATGAGAGTCGAGACTCGTCCCACCAGGTCTGTGTCGATGGGCGGAGAATATAGTATCACGCGGAGAGCAGCCGACATCGCGCAGCGTTATCGAGAGCAGCAAGCTGGCCTCTTTGTCAGTATGTTGTTTTAAGGAATACTCAGAGATGCTTGTTTTGATATTCGCCTCAATATTGCCAATTAAACGAAAAGAGAGAAGCTGGTTTGTCGAATAAGAAAATTACAAATGCGATGAGTGTGGATGTTGAAGATTACTTCCAGGTCTCTGCATTTGAATCGGTGATAGATAGAGCGAGTTGGGATAGCTTGGAGTGTCGCGTTGAGAAAAACACCCATAAGGCATTGGCATTATTTGAAGAAGCGGATATTAAAGCAACTTTTTTTGTGCTGGGCTGGGTGGCAGATCGTTACCCGCGGCTTGTCCGTGAGATTGTTGATAATGGACATGAATTAGCGAGTCACGGATACAGCCACAGTCGTATAACGACATTAGATAAAAAACAGTTCAGAGAGGAAGTGAGAACCTCCAAAGCTCTCCTTGAAGATATCGGAAGTGTAAACGTTAAAGGTTATCGTGCCCCTAGCTACTCAATAGTCGAGTCAACGTTGTGGGCACATGAAATCCTGGCAGAGGAGGGCTATCGCTATAGTTCTAGTGTTTACCCTATTAAGCATGACTTATATGGGATACCGGATGCCTCTCGTTTCAGTTATGAAATAGCGGCACTGGACCTGACTGAGATCCCTGTTTCTACCGTTGAAATGTATGGTCGTAATTTTCCATGTGGCGGCGGTGGCTACTTTAGACTGTTTCCTTACCGATTATCTAAATGGGCAATAGCGCGAGTGAATCAGGATGAAGGAAATCCCTGTAATTTTTATTTTCACCCCTGGGAGCTTGACCCTGATCAGCCTCGCCAAAAAAATATCCCGCTCAAGACGCGTTTCAGACATTACCTACACTTAAGGCGTATGGAGTCTCGTCTGCAACGATTGTTGAAAGATTTTAGCTGGGGAACGATGGAGGAAGTGTATTTAGGGGCTGCTAAATAATATGGGCACCTCTATTAATTCATGAACGCGCCGCTTAAACACCAAATCCGCGTTGCAAATTTTGGCAATAGTCCCGTTATTACCTGCTATTTACGCCTTGATGCAACAGATTCGGAATTCAATCTGCCACGCCCAGAATTAATAGAGGTGCCCATATGAAAGTTTCGACTATTGAAGCGATCGGTGAATCAAGGTGGAATGCATATGTTGATAACTGTGAGCAGGCGAGTGTATATCACCTGAGTGGCTGGAAGAGTATAATTAGCAAAGCCTTTAATGGCAGATGTCTCTATTTTGCGGCTATTTCAGAGACTGGAGATGTCTCTGGTGTTTTGCCGCTTGTCCATTTTAAGAATCGACTATTTGGTAATTTCCTGGTCTCGATGCCTTATTTTAATCACGCTGGATTGCTTTCGAATAATGCTGAGGCAGAAGAAGCGCTACTAAGTCATGTGATTCATGTGGCTCAGGGGCTGGATGTCTCTCATCTTGAATTGAGAGAATTCCATCCACGTCATGGTGAATGGCAATATAAAGATGAAAAAGTATTGATGCTGCTTGACTTGCCATCGGACCCCGATGTTTTGTGGAAATCAATTGGTTCTAAACGACGCTCACAAGTTAAGCGTCCTGAGCGTGAAGGCGCGTCGGTGAGTACTGGTGGATTAGAACTGCTTGATGACTTTTATGCGGTATTTTCTCGAAACATGCGTGATTTGGGTACGCCGGTTTATGCCAGAGCCCTGTTCGCTGAAATTTTGAAAAATTTCCCGAGTGATACTTTTATTGTGGTGATCTATCTGAATAAGACGCCAGTGGCTGCCGCATTTTTAATCGGCCATCGCAAGACCATTGAGATCCCCTGGGCTTCATCGCTACGTGAATATAATCGCCTGGGAACAAACATGAAACTCTATTGGGAAGTACTTAAGTTCTCCATCTCCCAGGGCTATAAAATTTTTGATTTTGGTCGTTCTACGATTGACGGCCCAACTTATAAATTTAAAAAGCAGTGGGGATCTCAACCTAAACAGTGTTTCTGGAATTACTGGTTAGCTGAAGGAAATGAACTGCCTCAGCTCAATCCGAATAATCCTAAATACAAAATGGCGATAGCAGGGTGGAAGAGATTACCGCTCGTTGTCGCGAACAGTCTTGGGCCTCACATCGTTAAGCATCTACCATAGTCAGGGCGAGTGGTATGAATAACAATGAGCGTCGGGAGAAGGATCTGAGGTCGGCTAAATTTAGTTATCTGCTGATGTTCCTGGTGCCGATCCTGCTCTCTCTTGTACTTTATAGTGCGGGTATTGAATTCCTGTTAGGTAAGTGGCTTGATTTTGATCATGGTGCCTATAACCACGGTTTTTTGTTACTGCTGGTCACGCTCTATCTGCTCTACACCAATATAAACTTCGATAGCGATATCTCAGAAAAGGGCAATGCCGCAGGTTTTTGCCTGGCAGTTCTATTTATGACAATGGCATTCGCTTTTGAGGCCGTCACCATTGTTAGTCTGCAAGTGGTTGCTTTTTATCTCTTGATTATCTCTCTGGTGTTAGCTATTTATGGCTGGACTATATTCAAAAAAGCAATAGCTCCCTTAAGTCTTTTACTGTTTGCATTGCCCGTTTGGGATGGTTTGGGGCCTGTTTTGCAAAAAATAACATTAGAGATGTCCTATCTCATGGTGAAGGCGGTGGGAATTCCAGTCTTGAAGGAAGGGTACCATATATTAATACCTGCCGGGACATTTGAAGTGGCCTCTAGTTGTAGTGGTTTCAGCTATTTTATGGCTGCATTTCCTCTGGCGATTTTATATGCAGTCAATAATTTTAATGATAAAAAAAATATTTTTTTAGTAGTGAGCGTGATAGTGGCTGCTTCTATTATTGCCAACTGGATTCGTGTCTTTATCATCATAATTGCAGGGCAGATGACTGATATGCAACACTATTTTGTGACCGTTGAGCATTTTAATCTTGGCTGGATAGTGTTTGGTTGTATGTTCATTTTGTTGGTGTTCCTGTTTAAAAAGGTGCTTGCAGACAAAGGTGTCGCTCAACACCTCAATTCAATGAGTAACGCTGGCATTTCAGTGCGCGAAAATGGTCTGTTAGCTGCCCCGGCCTTTCTATCTTCAGTGCTATTAGGTGCTCTGAGTCTGGTTTTTATAGCCTTACAATACCAAGTGTCGGAAAATAATAGATCGTTTAATCATAACGAAGTCACTGCAAATATAGCCATCCCCGAGCTATTTAATCCCGCTATGCCGCTATACGATCTTAGTCCAAAAATAGATGGTGCGATTGAGAATATCTATATTGCAAGTGAATATAACCCTCCTGTTCAGCTCTATCATGCGATGCTAGTTAAGCAAGCGCAGGGAAAAGAACTTGTCTCGTCAAATAACCGATTGTTTGACGAGGCGCGGTGGCAATTAATTGATAAGGATGATGAACTGGATGGTGAAATCAGGAAAATTGAGTTGAAGTCCAAATTAACAGGGGAGCATTATTTTTTATGGTATTGGTACCGGGTGGATGGCATGCATACTGCCTCTGATATTCGGGTTAAATGGTATGAGCTGATTGGGTATCTGAAAGGTGATAACTCTGGCTCACTTGTCGTGCTGATGTCACCTAAGGCAGATCAGGCTGCGCACAATTTGAATTTAGCATATGGTGAATTAGTGCAGTAATGCAGTATATCGATGTATTCAATGGTGATGCAGATGGGCTTTGTGCCTTGCATCAATTACGTCTCAAAACCCCAGTGACAAGCACCCTGGTGACAGGTTTCACTTTTGAAAAGAGTCAATGCGAGCGCAGGCGATCATATTACCGTATTAGATATTTCGCTTGATAAAAACCGCAACGACTTAAACCGTTTTTTAGAGGATGATTGTACGGTTGATTACATTGACCACCATTATATGGGAGCGGAAATCGATCACCCCAACTTAATGGTAATGATTGATACTAGGGCTTCGACATGTACCAGTCTGCTGGTGAACCAGAGGCTTGGCGGCGAATACCCGCTGTGGGCTGCAGTGGGTGCTTTTGGTGATAATCTCTACGAGAGTGCTCAATTGATTACTCAACAATGCTCACTGACAGAACAACAATCTGATCAGTTGTGCCGTCTGGGCACGTATTTGAATTATAATGGTTATGGAAGCGTGCTTACAGATCTTTTTTACCCGCCTGATGAACTGTACTTCATGATGAAACCGTACGAAAATCCGTTTGATTTTATTGTATCTGAAGAAGTCTTTAATCGGTTACAAGA
>QIJH01000033.1 GCA_003232725.1 Chromatiaceae bacterium
GGCCTTTGGTGTTGGATATGAATTGTATGACAATGCTTATGAAGATCAATATAAAAACAATAGGCCGATCGAGTGGGCTGAAATTGGTATGGATCTACATAACAATATTTCTGGGATAATTGATGGATTAAGTGGTAGTGGCAACGCAGGTCTCAATGAGGGTTTGGATAGTCTTATTATCCTAAATAATGGAAATTATCAGTATAACAATACTGCTCAGCCCTTCTGCGATTAAGGATGAAATTTCGATATTTATCAGTTTTTACTTTGTTATTTTTCTTGGTGAAAGTAACAGGTTGCGAAGTCAGAGAATACATTATTTCTACCACTGTAGTGAACTCATCCAGTATCAAGACTGATTCGATAAAAGTTACAGTGTACGACAAGACATATTCTGCGGTAGATTTATCCCCCGGTGAATCATTTTCATTTAGCTTTAATCCTATGGGTGAGAGTCAATATTATGTTGAGTGGAACTTCAAAGATGGAGTTTCAGAAAAAAAATCAGTTGGATACATACCAGCTGGAACAAGTGCGAGGAACACATTAGAAGTGAAGAATAGGGAAGTTGACATTAATATTGAGCTTACATTCGATAAAAACCCTTCAGCTTATTAGCTTATTAGCTTATTAGCTTATTGATAGCTTAATAGCCTATTGAGACACCCATCGTAACAGTCAATACACAGGCAGTGGCATCATCACGAAAACAGACTACCACTATGATGGAAAAGGGCTATTAGCAGCCATAAACTACCCCAATGGCCTCAACCAGTTTCGTAGTTATTATACGGATACTGGTCTGGTAAAAGAGGTCGGTTATGAATATGCCTACGGAATAAATGCAAAAACATTAAATATTAAATAGGCCATCATCACCTAATGAATAAGGTTGTTCCTTCATTTCATCAACGTTGGTCCAATAAATAGTTTGCATGAAAACGTAAATGGTCTTCTATAAAGGTGGCGATAAAAAAATAGCTATGATCATAACCATCATGGAAGCGTAACGTTAACGCCTGACCCGCTATCTCACAGGCTTCTTTAAAGACTAAAGGATTTAACTGTCCTTCAAGAAAGCCATCAGCATTCCCCTGATCAATCAATATGGTATTTTCAAATATATGATTCTGCACCAGCAAGGTTGCATCATAAGCGGCCCAGGCGGCGTGGTCAGCCCCCAGATAACTGCCAAATGCTTTTTCACCCCACGCACAATGGCTCGGTGCACAGATAGGGGAAAATGCAGAGACAGAACGATAGACCGATGGATTTTTCAAGGCAGCAATCAATGCACCATGCCCGCCCATTGAGTGGCCAAAGATAGACTTCCTGGCGGGGTCTACTGCAAACTGCGTTTCTATCAGTACAGGCAGTTCCTGCGTGACATAATCATACATCTGGTAATGCTCACACCAGCCCGGCTGAGTGGCGTTAACATAAAACCCGGCACCACTGCCTAGGTCCCAGTGATCGTCTTCACCCGCAATAGCGGTATTGCGGGGACTGGTATCCGGCGCAATGAGCGCCACCCCTAATTCAGATGCGAGACGCTGTGCACCGGCCTTTGCCATAAAATTTTCTTCTGTACAGGAGAGCCCGGATAACCAGTAAAGCGCTGGCACAGGCTCAGTTTCAGCCTGTGGTGGCAAGAAGATCGCAAAGCGCATCTCACTACTGCACGATGCAGAGTGGTGTGAGCAGTGATATAACCAACCGTCAAAACAACGGATTTTAGAATGTGTTTTTAACTGTTCCATAAACGGTGAATCCAGATAATGGTGACTAAAACAAAATAACCGAGCGAATACTACTGCCTTCGTGCATTAACTCAAAGGCACGGTTAATATCATCCAGTGGCATGGTATGAGTCACCATCTCATCCACCTTAATCTCACCCGCCATATAGCGTTCAACATAACCCGGTAGTTCTGTGCGCCCTTTAACACCCCCAAATGCGCTACCTCGCCATACGCGGCCCGTCACTAATTGAAAGGGGCGGGTTGAAATCTCTTCTCCCGCACCAGCTACCCCAATGATCACGCACTCACCCCAACCTTTATGACAACATTCCAGCGCCGATCGCATCAGGTCTACATTGCCAATGCATTCAAATGAGTAATCGACACCGCCATCCGTTAAATCAACCACGACCTGCTGAATCGGTACGTCATAATTCTGAGGGTTTATCGTATCCGTCGCGCCCAACTGGCGCGCCATTGCAAACTTCTCTTCATTAATATCGATGGCAATGATACGCGCTGCCTGTGCCATCACTGCGCCCTGAACAACACTCAAACCAATACCACCCAGGCCAAAAACAGCCACCGTTGAACCCGGCTCTACTTTTGCGGTATTGAGTACCGCACCAATACCCGTGGTAATACCACAGCCTAACAGGCAGACCTTATCTAGCGGCGCCGCTTTATTGATTTTTGCCAGCGCAATTTCAGGCACCACCGTATATTCCGAGAAAGTAGAGGTTCCCATATAATGGTAAATGGTTTTGCCCCTGTGTTGCGCGAATCTCCTGACAAAGGTTCGTTTTACCCGAGGTGCAGAATTTACAGTGACCACATTCCGGTGTATAAAGCGGAATCACATGATCACCCACCACCAGTGTGGTCACCCCTTCTCCCACCTCTTCCACAATCCCGCCACCTTCATGGCCCAGTATTGATGGGAAAATACCTTCAGGATCCGTACCGGATAGCGTGAAGGCATCCGTATGGCACACTCCGGTCGCCACCATCCTCACCAGCACTTCGCCTGCCCTGGGGGCTGCCACCTGCACCGTTTCAATCGTTAAAGGCTGACCAGCCCCCCAGGCGACTGCTGCACGTGAATCCATACCACTCTCCTTTTTAAATTTAGCCACTGATTTAATCACGCACAGCATCTATGAAGACGCTGCTTATCACTACAGATTCTGAAAAACCGAAAGTCCATCGACACCTTCCTTCAGAAGTGAGACATAGGTCAATATGATGGTAACGCCGTCTACGACTATCAGCAGTGCCGACAACGTAGCAATGGCAGTACCAATAGTTCCTAATATTGTTTTGATCATTGCTGACATAAATGGTTTATAAAAAAATGGTTCACTACGCAACACGCCGATATGGCTCCAACAATAGCCGAATCATCTTCACACCGCGCATCACATTTTCTTTCGTTGGCCTCTCCCCCAGCACCTCAAGATAAGGTTGCCAAAATAGCCCGTAATATAACGCCGTTTGCGCAATAAATCCTCGTTGCTCACTGCTAAGCGGCTGCAGTACATTCATCTGTTCAAATGACTGCAAAAAATTTTCTATCTCTTTTAAGCGCCGTTGGAGAACCTGATGACACATTTTCTTCAATGCGCTATCTTTATCCAGCAACGATGCTAGCTCGCGGTGGACAAAGCGATACTTCCAGACACATTCAAACGTCTTATGTAACTGCTCATGCAGAATTTCATCAGGTAATTTATTATCCAGATCAGCCGTTTGATTATCCCACTCAAAAATCATTTTTTCGAACAGGGAGAAAACAATCGCCTCTTTATTGCTATAGTGATAATAAAGATTTCCAGGGCTCATCGCACACGCCTCGGCAATATGGTTGGTTGTCACCAGCCGAGTGCTATGCTTATTAAATTCACGCAGTGAAACCTCTAGAATTCTATCTTTTGTCGCAGACAATCAATAACCCTTAATACTTTAAAAGCAATTTACACAGGTCTTTACTTAAGCCACCCTGCGGCATCATCCGCATTAAAGCATTGCGTAGACGACGCGCTAAAGGCAATTCCCACTGCGCTACTTTACCAATCATATACGACCTGTCTCGTATTGTCTTAACTCTGGGTGTGCGGTGCTTCTCATAGGCAAGTAGCGCATCATCAACTGTCTTTTCCACAGTCAGACATTCACTCAGCACCACCACATCCTCAAGTGCCATTGCCGCCCCCTGCCCCATATTAGGCGTCGCCGCATGCGCCGCATCACCTAGGAATACGATGCGACCTTGCTGCATACAAAGCGCTAACTGATCATTCAAATCACCATGAATTAATTGCACATCATCACTCAAGCCTTCTAAGAGACCTGCAACAACATCATCAAACTCTGAAAATAGCGCCTTAAAGCCGTCCATATCCATGTTTTTATAATGGTAATTAGCAACCGAAGCATTCACTGTTGCGAAACAATATAGCCTATCATTCCCAATTGGTACCAGGCCAAAGCGTTTCCCGCAGCCCCAATATTCATAGGCCTGTTCTGATTCTATCGATGGCGGCCTATCTACCACAAAGCGCCAGCAGGTGTAGCCAGAATAACGTAGTTGAGAGACATCTCCGCTTAGCAAGCGGATTGACGAATGAATTCCATCGGCAGCAATCAGCAAATCGTATTCTTCATCTTTGCCGTCATTAACCGTAATGATCACTTTTTTGTTGCGCTGCACCAATGAGCTAATCGTCGCATCAAGACGAACATCACCAGCAGCAAGCTCATTAGACAATACATCATGAAGCGCTCCACGATCTATCCCAATGGTCTTATAACCGGTTTTAACCTCCATCCATGCGTTATCTGATTTGCCAATCAATTCACCCGTTTCGTCCACAATATTCATGGCAGCAAGTGACTGCCCACGCTTTATCACCTCAGCGCTTAAATCAAGAGACTCAAGCACCTTCATCGCATTAATACCCAGCATTAAACCCGCACCATACGCCCTTAGGTGAGGTGACTTTTCTATTAAACTGACCTGATACCCCGTCTTAACCAGACTTTGCATAGCCGCCAAACCAGCAATACCACCGCCCACAATAACAAGCTTCATTTTACGCGCCTAAAAATAGAGTAATAAATCTATTTTAGAGTATTAACTCTAACTATTCAAGATTCAAAAAAGTGAGCGTCAATACGCATTGCCTTCTTCCCTACCCCACTGCAACTCTCACCGGAATCTCACTCAAGCGACTTTCCGCCAACGCGAGCCGATTCAACGCTGAGATCACCGCCTTTAACGAGGCACTCACCGTATCGTGATCAAACGCGGCACCAGCAAAACGCTGGCCAGCCACTTCCAACTGTACATAGGCGATCGCCTCAGCATCGGTACCCTCTTCCATTGCGTGCTCGCTATAATCAACCACCGATAACGACTGCCCGCTGTAAAGTTGCCACGCATCGGCAAATGCTGAAATCACCCCTTCACCCGCACCGCTGACCAAACGTTCTTTGCCGTCGGCCATGATGCGCAATTCAAGTGTGTCGCACGTGCCGTTGTTTTCAAGTTGATAGCCACGCAAAGCAAGCGGTGCACTATCCTTCACAAAATGCTCGATAAAAATCTGGTAGATCGTCTCGCCGTTCACCACGCCACCACGCGCTTCGCTCTCCTTTTGAACCTGCTGCGCCAATTCCACCTGCATCCAACGTGGCAGACACAAGCCATAATCACGCTCCAATACAAAAGCAACCCCACCCTTGCCGGACTGACTATTGACACGGATGACCGCCTGATAGTCCCGCCCCAGATCTTCCGGATCGATAGGCAAATAAGCGACCTGCCACGGCGCATTTTTCTGCTGCTGTTTTAAACATTTACGAATCGCGTCCTGATGACTACCCGAGAAAGCGGTATAGACCAACTCGCCCACCCATGGGTGACGCGGATTGACTGGGATTTTGGTGCACTCGGTCACCACCCGCATCATCTCATCCGGATTAGAAAGGTCTAACTCTGGATCGATACCCTGGCTATAGAGGTTCATCGCCATCGTGACCACATCCATATTGCCGGTGCGTTCGCCACCATCAGGCCTAACTCCGCCGCCGCAACCGCACAGCCGCGATCGTTATGGGTATGCAGTGAAACAATGATGCTGTCACGTCGGCTAATATGGGTGCAAAAATACTCTACTTGATCAGCAAAGATATTCGGCGAAGCCGATTCAACCGTTGCAGGTAGATTGATAATGCACTTCTGTTGCGGCGTTGGCTGCCACACGTCGATTACCGCGTCACAAATCTCCACCGCATAGTCCATCTCAGTGCTGGTAAAACTCTCCGGCGAATATTGGAACTGCCAATCACTGTCAGCATATTTCGCCGCTTCACGCTTAACCCACTGCGCGCCCTGCACTGCAATATTGGTCACACCCGCTCGATCCATCGCAAACACCTGCTCACGCTGCACCGTCGAGGTTGAGTTGTAGACATGCACAATCGCCTGCTGCACGCCTCTTAAAGCCTCAAAGGTTTTCACGATCAACGCCTCGCGTGCCTGCACCAACACCTGCACTTGTACGTCAGCAGGAATCTGATCTTCGTCGATCAACCAGCGTGCGAAATCATAATCGGCCTGACTAGCCGCCGGAAAGCCAATCTCGACCTGCTTAAAACCGAGTTTCAACAACTGCGCCCACATCAAACGCTTCTGTGCGACGCTCATCGGCTCCACCAGCGCCTGATTACCATCGCGCAGATCAACACTGCTCCAGATTGGCGCCTTCTCAATGCGCCGAGCGGGCCACTGGCGATTACTAATCGCAACTGAAGGGGCTGGACGATATTTACGGTAATCAAAGCTTTTCACTCTTAAACTCCTGCTGTTGATATCGTGCCTCGCTGCAAAACAAAGAGCAGCGGCACTAAATGAATGATAGAAGTATGATAAACCAGACAACGCGGCATTAAATTGCGATTATTGCCATGAAAAACAAATAAATAGCAATTAAAAATCAAATAAGTATAATTAATCACAATATATAACTTCCTCACTACAAACTGGCGCATTATCATGTCACTAGACCACTACGACAGACAGATTCTTGAGATCCTTCAACAGCAGGGCAATATCAGCAACCAGGCGCTGGCCGAACACATCGGGCTTTCGCCCTCCCCCTGCCTGCGCCGAGTGAAGGCCCTTGAAGAAAGGGGCATCATTGAAGGCTACCGTGCGATCGTCAATGCCAAACAACTGGGACTCACTTTGATGGCGCTGATTCATATCTCGATGGATCAACACACGCCGGAACGCTTTGCCAACTTTGAGTCGAAGATAAATGAATTGAACGAGGTACTGGAGTGCCTGCTGATAACGGGCCAGTCTGCCGATTACCAACTCAAGGTCATCGTGAACGATATGGATGCATTCCAGGCATTGCTACTCAATAAGATCACCCGTATCGACGGGGTTAGTGGCGTTCATTCCAGCTTTGTTTTACGCCGTATCGTAGATAGGACCGCAATGCCCATTATTGAATAAAATAAAGTGAAACCTTTGCTCTACAGTGGTTGTAAATTAAATTCTCATGAAATTCTGGATTTTTACCGCCACTCTGGCTACTCTTAAGCGTTCTGTTGGGCAGTAGAATTAACTAATCTTAAAATAAAGAATTTTAAAGAGGCGGATTAATGGAAACCAAGCGTATGAGGTTTATGAAGAGTGTGGCGATTGGGGGCATCGTCATGCTAACAGTTGCTTGTTCAGATTCTGATGACGATCATGAGGCAAAAGCAGCTGACCACGTTAAAGTCACCCACGCTGAGAAAATAAGCCACACAGCTGCGAGTCATTGGGCCTATGATGGTGATGGTGCGCCTCATGCATGGGGTGTTATTAAAGAAGAATATGTGACCTGTGGTGATGGTAAACAGCAGTCGCCGATCGATATTTCGACGGTGACCATCGGCCCGCTCTCTGCGATCGAATTCAAATACAGATCAACGCCATTAGAACTGGTCAATAACGGCCACACCATTCAGGCCGACTACCATACGGGCAGCTACATCACAGTAGGTGGTAAACGTTATGATCTGTTACAGCTCCATTTTCATGCACCCGCAGAGCACACCATTGGTGGCAAGAGCTACGACATGGTGGCACATCTGGTTCACAAAGCCGCTGATGGCCAACTGGGCGTGATCGGCGTGATGTTCAAAGCGGGTGACAAAAACAAAGAGATCGAAAAACTGTGGGCTAATATGCCAACGGAAAGTGGTCAGACCAATACGGTTAAAAACACCCGTATCAATGCGCTTGATCTGCTGCCAGCTGACCCGGCTTACTTCAACTACATGGGTTCATCGACTCAGCCGCCTTGTTCAGAAGGGGTGAACTGGATGGTGATGGCAACACCAGTATCCATCTCTGCCAAACAGGTTAAACAGTTTACTGATCTTTTTCCTACCAATGTACGTCCAGTACAACCACTGAACGGTCGTGTGGTACGCGCTAGCAATTAATCGCTCAGCTACGTAGTCAGCACAAAAAAGGCGAGGATGTGAAAGCATCCTCGCCTTTTTTATGTCAGTGTTAAATGTTATCCAGAATTGCTTTCTTAACTGCTTCAAGGGTTGCATCAATCGTTTGAAGTGGAGCCTTACACTGCTTAATCGCAGTATCAGGATCCTTGATGCCATTACCGGTCAAGGTGCAAACCACTTTGCTGCCAGCAGCGATCTTGCCGTTTTTCACATCCTTGATTAAACCCGCTAGTGATGCTGCAGATGCTGGCTCACAAAAAACACCCTCTCGTTCAGCAAGCATTTTCTGCGCAGCCAAGATCGCCTCATCGGTACACTCATCAAACCACCCTTTAGACTCTTTCTGCACTGTCCATGCTTTATCCCAACTTTGCGGGTAACCGATACGAATGGCTGTTGCAACGGTTTCTGGTGTATCCACCATCGCGCCACGCATAAACGGTGCAGAACCGCTCGCCTGGTAACCCACCATTACTGGCACGCTGTTAACGATGCCGTGCTGGTTGTACTCTCTGTAACCCATCCAATGTGCCGTGATGTTGCCTGCGTTACCAACGGGAATGCAGTGATAGTCTGGTGCACTGCCAAGCGCTTCCATGATTTCGAATGCGGCAGTCTTCTGCCCCTGTAGACGATAAGGGTTGGTTGAATTCACAATCGTAACCGGCGCATGACCAGCGACATCTTTTACCAACTGCATGCCATCATCAAAGTTACCTTTAATCTGAATAACGGTTGCACCATGCATCATCGCCTGCGCCAGTTTGCCAAGGGCAATCTTTCCATCTGGAATTAATACAAATGCTTTAATTCCTGCGCGTGCCGCATAAGCAGCAGCAGATGCTGAAGTGTTACCGGTTGAAGCACAAATGATCGCTTCACTACCCTCTTCAACCGCCTTGGTCACGGCCATGGTCATGCCGCGATCCTTAAAAGAACCGGTTGGGTTCAACCCTTCAAATTTCACATAGATATCGACTTCTGATTCGAGCAAGCCCGGGATATTATTCAAACGAATCAGCGGTGTGTTACCTTCACCAAGACTAATAATGCGAGTGTCATCATGCACCGGCAGGCGATCACGGTAGGTATCAATCAACCCTGTATAGCGAGATCGAAATGGCATAATAATATTTCCTTAAAAATTTAATGAGATGCGTTTATGTTTCAATAAAACGGACGCGAATTATTTATCCAGCTGTTCAAGACGAATGCGCGTCACGTCACCATCAATGACATCCAGCGCTTCGATGCGACGAATCGCTTCATTCATCTGATTTTCAATCACACGCTGAGTCAGCATAATAATAGAGGCAATGTTTTCACCTTCCGCAGACTCTTTTTGGATCATCGCTTCAATACTAATGCCCTGCCCGCCTAGAATTTGGGTCACTTCTGCTAATACACCAGGACGATCGGCTGCCTGCATACGAAGGTAATATGCAGTCTCGATCTGATCCATCGGTAATACAGGCGTATCAGAAAGCTCATTAGGCTGGAATGCCAAATGCGGCACGCGGTTTTCAGGGTCAACCGTCATGGTACGTGCCACATCAATAATATCAGCAACCACCGCAGAGGCGGTTGGTTCTGCCCCTGCGCCGGCACCATAATAAAGTGTTGGGCCAACGGCATCGCCCTGTACAAGCACAGCATTCATCACGCCGTCAACATTGGCAATCAGACGGCGCTCTGGAATCAGCGTTGGGTGAACACGAAGCTCAATGCCTTTATTCGTTTTACGAGTCACACCCAGGTGCTTAATACGATAACCAAGCTGCTCAGCATAATTGACATCTTCACGGGTGATCTTCGATATCCCTTCTGTATAGGTTTTTTCGAACTGTAACGGTACACCAAATGCAATTGATGCCAAAATGGTTAGCTTATGTGCTGCATCGATGCCTTCAACGTCAAAAGTGGGATCTGTTTCGGCATAACCGAGCATCTGTGCTTCGGCCAGCACATCTTCAAAGTCACGCCCTTTATCGCGCATCTCAGTGAGAATAAAATTACCAGTGCCGTTGATGATGCCTGCTAACCATTCAATCTGGTTAGCGGCTAACCCTTCGCGTAGTGCTTTAATAATTGGAATACCACCAGCAACACCTGCCTCAAATGCCACCATCACCCCTTTTTTCTGAGCCGCTTCGAAGATTTCATTACCGTGTATTGCGATCAAAGCTTTATTGGCCGTGACAACATGTTTGCCATTTTCAATCGCCTGTAAGACTAATTTACGTGCCGGATCATAACCGCCAATCAATTCAACAATGATGTCAATTTGAGGGTTATTAACCACCGCAAAGGGATCATCACAAATATCAATGCCGTCGCTGTTAACATCAGGATTATGATCTCTTGCTGCTGCATGTGTCACACGAATTTCACGCCCTGCACGACGGGCAATCTCTGCCGCATTTCTAGCCAATACATTGGCAGTACCACCACCTACAGTGCCCAGCCCTAATAGTCCTACGTGAATCGGCTTCAACTTTTATCTCCCGTCAGATCAACTGCGGCGCCACTGAGGACGCCATCTTTTTTAAACATTTGTCGAATCCCACGCACCGCCTGGCGAGTGCGGTGTTCATTTTCAATCAAAGCGAAACGCACATGGTCATCGCTATATTCACCGAAACCGACGCCAGGTGAAACAGCAACTTTCGCTTCCTCTAATAATTTTTTAGCGAAATTGAGTGAGCCCATTTCACGATATTTTTGCGGAATTCTAGCCCATACAAACATCGTTGCTTTTGGTTTTTCGACGACCCAACCAATGGCGCTGAGCCCTTCGCATAAAACATTGCGGCGGTTACGGTACATATCGATAATCTCTTTGACACACTCTTGCGGCCCTTCAAGTGCTGCAATCGCCGCCACTTGAATCGGCGTAAACATGCCGTAATCTAGATAAGACTTGATCCGCGCCAATGCGCCGACTAACGCCTGATTACCGCACATAAAGCCAACCCGCCAGCCCGGCATGTTATAGCTCTTTGAAAGGCTGTAGAACTCAACTGCAACCTCTTTTGCCCCTGGCACTTGCAAAATTGATGGTGCTTTATAGCCATCAAATACAATCTCACCATAAGCCAGGTCGTGAATGACCCAGATCTGATGCTCTCGTGCGATTGCCACAACCTTTTCGAAAAACTCCAGATCAACACACTGCGTCGTTGGGTTCCCTGGAAAGTTCAAAACCAGCATTTTAGGACGCGGAAAACTATTTTTGATCGCCGATTCTAATTCAGCAAAAAAATCGACGTCTGGTGTCATTGGTACATGGCGGATATCCGCCCCGGCGATAATAAAACCATAAGGATGGATTGGGTATGCGGGATTCGGCACCAACACAACATCCCCCGGGCCTACCGTCGCCAGCGCTAAATGGGCCAAACCCTCTTTTGAGCCGATGGTGACGATTGCCTCACTCTCCTCGTCGAGTGCGACATCGTATTTGTCTTTGTACCAGTTACAAATGGCACGGCGCAGACGAGGAATACCGCGCGACATTGAATAGCGATGTGTATCCCCTCGCTGGGTCGCCTCAACCATCTTATCCACAATATGTGGCGGCGTTGGCTGATCTGGATTACCCATACCAAAATCAATAATATCTTCACCGCGGGTACGTGCCTGTGCCTTCAAATCATTAACGATATTGAATACGTAGGGCGGCAGCCGTTTTATTCTGGGAAATTCCTCGATCACCTGTTTATTTCACTCCAAAACTGAACGCTTAAAAAACAAACGCCTATAATATCAAACTTTTAAAGATTAGCTATCCAAAATAAAAGGCGCTATTGTATCCCACTATGAATAACACGGCAGTACCAGAATCACGTAAAAGCGTAAAAATCACCCTTGATGAAGATTATAGTCGGTTTGGGGTTTATGCCTATACACCTGGCAAAATCACGATTATCTGCCCCAATGACAGCTATAATCCTGATGATGAAGGATTTGGCCACCAGACACTTAAAAAAGAAACACTTACCAATAGCCTGATTATTATGCCCCATTGCCTGATGAGTGACTGGGCGCCGCGCACCATTGATGATTTAGCTGAACATCACTTCGAAATTCTCAAAAAACCACCTCAGATTCTTTTACTCGGTACCGGTGCAGCACAACACTGGCCCTCTGCCAGCATTCTAGGTTCACTCTCAAATCAAGGTATTGCGGTTGAAGTGATGGATACCGCCGCTGCCTGCCGCACCTATGCCATCCTCGCGTCAGATGGACGTAACGTGGGGGCTGCCCTGCTAGTTGAATAAACTGCCTGGAGACCTTGCAAGCCCCGCACATTCCCATAACAGTCACAGCACAGACGTTATCTAACTACCAGTGTTGTGAAATAGCTCAAGTTTTTATTATCTAAAATACTGAATACTCATGCATAACCGGTGTCTAGCGGCTAATTGACTGCCATTTAGAAGTGCCGCTCACAACAAACCATATTTAAGAGAACCAAGACATGAGCGATACGATTAAACGAGCTGTATTTCTGCTACTCTCAGCATTTGTGCTATCTGCATGTAATCCCAGTTCACCCGGGCAACGCGACGCATCAGATGCATCAACAACCATGTTTGGTGCCCAGGTGGTTCATGGCGAGGCTGCAGCACTCTCTTCCAGCGAGTATCAGCAACTATCTGCGGAAGCGCAATATACAGTAGCCAATCGCTTGATGAGTACACTCTATAAAGGTGTTCCAGTCGATGCATTTTTCGACCTGAAGCAAGGCCTTGCTTCACCAAGGGTTGGCGATGGTGATGACTTCATTAATCGAACGGCTACGAAGATGACACAAGAGCTGGCTGACCCAGGTAAATACCTCGCACAGCTGGGGGGAAATTATAGCTTCACCTCCCGCATTTCACAAGAGATGCCAATCGCGCTGATGTATGACCTCCCCATCAGTCGAGATCACTTTACTCATTGGATGGCCTATAACCTTTCGAACACCATTTTGTTTTCACCTGCGCTGGAGATGGAGTCAGCCGATTACTTTGATGTTCATCGGGTCTATAGCAAACTGGTGAGCCGTATTAACGCTAATATGGATATACGGGAGATCATCTATCAACATATGATCTCTCAGGAAAATTGGCGTCGTTTTCGTTCGCCAGAAGATAATACGCGTGAAATGATTGAAATTTACCTTGGTCTGTTTGATCAAGATGATCAGGTACCAAAGGCTTCGCAGGCCTGTCAAAACTGGTACCTGACAGGTGACAATCAGGATTATCAGCTAGTCATCACCCTTAATGAGAACATCGTGCCGCAAAAAGTCCTTGGTCAATGGATCAACAACTGTTTTGATTTTTATCGCGTCGTTTCAAATCACCCTAAAGTCATTGCCCGAATGGTCAATGTATTGGTTGATCATTTCTTTGTCGATATGGCGCAGGATAAACGCGCCGTACTTGTACAAAGTATCGTCGATAGTAACCCGACTCGATTTGAGCACATCTTTACCGCTATTATCTTTTCACGTGAGTACCTGCTTAATAGCGATCGCCCAAAACGCGTAGAAGAGACGTTTTTCAACATTGCAGATAAAGTCACCTGGAGACCACGCCAAGATTTTTTCAGGCGCTTAAATGACCCATCGGGTGGCAGTTCATTTCCAACCATGTCACAGATGAGACAACCTAGTATGACACTAAAGCTCGGTCGCTGGGCTTTTCAGCCACTCGACTCACTCAGCTTCTCTTATTACCATAAGCTGGTACGTGAACAACTACTGATTCGCTACAGCAGCAGCGATGATAATAGTAATAGCTGGGGGTTAAGCTTCATTGAAAAAGCCTCTGATTTAACTGATGAGGACTTTATCCACTACCTCTTTTTAAGCAGTGTTGGCCGTAAAGCCTATGCGGAGGAGATCACCACTTTAAGCGAGGTCATCAGCAATCGCAATTATCTAAACAACCGCCCCAACCAGGCACGCATTATTTTTGATTATGTTTCTCGACTACCAGAAACGTACTTTAATAACAGCATTAACTAGGTAGGTATTATTATGGAAAGAAGACAATTTCTTAAACATCTTGGTCTCCTGGGTGGTGCTTGCACGGCTGCATCTATGTTGGGCGGGCGAAACCTTATATCTCCCAGTATGGCAGCACTCAGTACGGGCGATGCAAACAGTATTGTTTTAAATGAAGTGAATTATGTTCGTCCGGCGGTACTGCCGCAGATTATCCATGTATTTCTCTATGGTGGGCCCTCTGAACTGGCTGGAAATCTGACTAATATTGAAGATATTAATGCCAACTCTCAAAACCCATATCCAGACAATATGGACCCTAATAATTCAGGCGCTATTCTCACCCCGAATAATTTCTGGGGCGGCGCGGATAACGGTGCAGGAGGAGAGATCATGGAAAGCCTGATCGCCTCTGGTGACATGAGTATCTACCGAACGATTAATCGCATAAAAGAAGACTCTAAAGCACACCGCCCTAGTATTTTTCAAAATT
>QIJH01000098.1 GCA_003232725.1 Chromatiaceae bacterium
GAGTTCCCGAAGACATTTCCAAGTGGTCTGAATGGGACGATAATGAAAATGATGGCACGCTTTATCTCGATAATGAATATTCCCAAATTATAAAGGGATCCTACTGCATCTTGCGTATTGATGATGTTGAGCCTGAGCCATTTGAACTGAGTGCTGCTGTTACCGTCAGCAGAAGTGAATATGGAATCAGTAGTAAATCAAGTAAATTGACCCTGGCCAGCGTTAGCACGGTTTTTAGTGGTGCGACAAACGCCATGAAAGATGTTGTTCGTAAGGCTGTAGTACAGGCACAAAGCGAATCATTAGCGCTGGTTCCGGTTGCACTTTCAGAGACTATCAAGGGCGAAACACTATTGCTAAATATGGCAGACCTTGAACTGCGGAGTCAGCAATTCATTGCTGTTAGCGGAGAACGCATAGATCAGCCTGGCGTAAACGTCAGTGAAGTAGTGCAGATTGACAAGGTGCGCCTGGAGCATGGATTTACTGAGATAGCGTTCACCACATCACTGCAATACGAATATCGTCGAGAAAGCGTGAGCTTGAATGCTAACGTAGCCCCCGCCAGTCATGGGGAAAGCGTTTCTGAAATACTCGGTAGTGGTAACGCCGCAGTGGCATCTCAGCGATTCTATTTGAAGCAAATGCCGCTGACTTATATATCGGCTGAAGTACCGAGCGGCGCACTTTCAACGCTCGAGATTCGTGTCAACGATGTTGTTTGGCATGAAGTCGAGTCGCTTCTAGGGCGTGCTTCTGATGAACGAATTTTCACCACCAAACTGGAAGATGGTGGCGCGGTGCAAGTGTTGTTTGGTGATGGAATTGCAGGCGCTCGACTACCCAGTGGCAACAACAACGTTATAGCTCGATATCGCAGAGGTATTGGTCTTGGCGGACTAGTAAAAGCCCAACAGGCCAATATGCTGCTGACTCGTCCACTTGGAATCAAGGGCGCGACTAATCCGGTAAAGTCATCGGGCGCTGATGACCCTGAACAACTTACGGCGGCCCAACGTAATGCACCCCTCGGGTTATTAACCTTAGGTCGAACGGTCTCGCTGTCTGATTACGAAGATTTTTGTCGAGCCTTTTCAGGTGTCGCAAAGGCACGTGCTGTTGCTGTTTCTAAAAATGGTGTGCCAGGCGTCATGATCACCATTGCCGGTCCCAACGGCGAGTTGCTTGATCCCCTCAGTAAGACGCACAAAAATTTACTTGCTGCTGTAAGTGATGCTGGCGATCCATACACGCGTTTTGTGCTTCTGCCGTATCGACCAGCCTATTTTAAGATCGATGCAGGATTATATATTCACGCGGACTATCAAGCGGATTTGGTGCTGGAAAAAGCGCGGGTAATGATGCGAACGCAGTTTAGTTTCAACGCGCGCTCGTTCAGTCAAGCAGTCCATTTAAGTGAAATTATATCTACTTTACAAAAGCTTGATGGTGTTATCGCGGTTGACGTTAATCATCTGTATCGCAGCGATACCAGCCCTGTCTCGCCGCCGCCAAGATCGATTATGCCGGTGTTTAATTCAGGGGCCTCATTGGAGCTGCAAGGTTCTGAACTGATAACGCTCGATCCGGCACCTTTAAATCAGTTGAGGGTTAAAACATGAACGAGCCTAATCAAATGCTCTACGATCTGTTGCCTGCTATTCATCGATTACGAGACGCTGAAAAAAGTAATGAATTAAAAGCCTATCTGCAGGTGTTCGAGGAGCAAATCTCCATCCTCCAGGAAAATATTGATCAACTTTACGATGACCAGTTTATTGAAACCTGTGAAGAATGGGTAGTGCCCTATATTGGTGATTTGATCGGTTACAAACCACTACACAATATTCAAAGCAAGCAAGTTTCCTTGCGTTTGAGCCAACGAGCTGAAGTTGCCAATACATTGGCATATAGGCGCCGCAAAGGTACTGCATTGGTATTAGAACAACTCGCACGTGACGTTACTGGGTGGCCGGCCAGAGTTGTCGAGTTTTTCCAGACACTTGCAAGCACCCAGTATATGAATCATGTTCGTTCGCACAATCACTATGCAACAAGTATGCGAGATTGGGCCAGTCTGCAAACAATTGACACTGCCTTTGACAGTAATGCCCATACCGCCGATGTGAGACATATCGATATTGACAAAGGACGTCATAATATTAAAAATATAGGCTTGTTCCTGTGGCGTTTACAAAGCTACTCACTTAGCAAGTCACCGTTGTTGCCAGTTGAGCCGGGGCACTATTATTTCAGCCCCTTGCAGCATGACATTGCACTGTATAACAGGCCGGTTGCCGAACTGGATATTACTCATATCGCAGAACAGATGAACGTGCCGCACGCGATCCAGCAGCGCAGTATGCACGCGGACAAAGGGTTGTTTTATGGAGATGGAAAGAGCGTACAGCTTTACGATGGGTTCAATGTGGGTACCGGCGATTTCGATGCAGTAGCGGTGGCTGATGTGGAAATATGTTGTCTGGCGAACACAGAAGGCGATTGGATTAATGACCCTGATGGCAGCTCGATTGCCATAGACCCAGAATCTGGAAGGCTTGCACTTGGCCCCGATCGTATTGCCGACGATCCATTGTTGTGGGCGGACTTTCACTATGGTTTTAGCGCCAATATGGGGAGTGGAGAATATGAACGAAGTACAGAGTTCGGCGTCAACCTGGGTGTGGAAAATTTCGCGAGTGTTGATCATACGCAAACTATTCAGTCTGGGTTAACCGCGATTTCAGGAGAGGGCGTGGTAGAAATTTCTGATTCTAGCCGCTATCAAGAGACGCCAATAATTTCAGTGTCCGCTGATGCAAGCATTCAGATTCGTGCTGCTAATCAACATCGCCCATTTGTACTGCTGGAAGACGAATGGCTTATTAACGGCGCGGACAATAGCACCGTAATACTCGATGGCCTGTTGATTGCTGGTGCGGATATTCGTGTACCAGCAACCGACAATGGATTAGAAGTCCTGCACTTACGACACTGCACATTGGTGCCTGGTTTGAATTTGGACACCAACGGTGACCCCATCAATGCAGCTTCACCTAGCATCATTATAGAGTCGGCTAATGTTAAATTGATCATTGATCGCTGCATCATAGGTGCGGTACACAGCGATGAAGGTGCGGAGATTGTAGTACAGGACTCCATCATAGATGCCAATGATCGTGAACAAGTTGCTTACGCAGCCCTTGATGGTGAATCCCCAGGCGCTCCGTTGCATATCACTAACTCTACGGTGATCGGTAAATTGCACACGCGAATTATGAGGCTCGCATCTAACTGCATCTTTGATGCGCAACTGGCACCCGCTGATGGTTGGATAAGCCCTGTTCAGGCGCAAAGAAAGCAACAGGGTTGTGTGCGATTTTCCTACGTTCCACGAACTGCGCGCTTGCCGAGGCGATATCGTTGCCAACCCGAGTTTGCGATCAACCAAACCATTCTAAGACAAGAGGCCGCTGCAGGGGAAGCTGGGCTATCATCAGCACAGAAAGCTGATATTTCGACGCGTCTGTCGCGAAAGATAAAGCCCGTGTACTCATCTGGCGAATATGATGAGCCAGCCTATTGCCAACTTGCGCAATCATGCGCCATTGAGATTCGTCAAGGCGCAGATGACGAATCAGAAATGGGCGCATTCCACGATTTGTACCAACCTCAACGCGAAACCAATTTGAAACTCAGGCTTAGGGAATACCTGCGCTTTGGCCTGGAAGCGGGAATTTTTTATGAAACCTAAACGATATCAATGGTGTCGGTTTAGCGAAAATTGTCATATGGAGAAGAATTATGAGCGGTGATTACAGCAGAAAGACATTTAAATCACGCAACAATTACAGTGGTGTTTTAATGCAGCAGGGTCGGGTTCAACTCGACGCAGACTGGAATGAACAGATTGAAATAGGTTTGCGAAGGCAACGCGCAGAAACGGTTGACACGATCGGTCGAGCGGTCGTACCGATGGAAACTCCTGATGGTTTTCGGGTAGCACTAAATGCGGGTCAATTAAGTATTTTCCCCGGCCGCATGTACGTGGATGGGTTACTGGCCGAGAATTACGGCTCTGGCGTGAATCAGTTTTACCATGTTTTGGAAGAAGAGCGTGGTTTGGCACCGATGCTGTATCAAGATCAACCATTTTTTCCGAATGCAGATATGATTGCGGAGTTGCCAACTAGTGGGCAGCACATTGCTTATCTCGATGTCTGGCAGCGAGAATTGACTTACGTTAAGCAACCAGAATTGGTGGAGCCAGCGATAGGGGTTGATACCACTGCACGCTGGCAAACCGTTTGGCAAGTTAAGGTCTTGCAGCTTGATTCTCAAACAGGCAGCAATCTTGCGTGCGGAGACCAAAATGATGACTGGGATGATTTAGTCGCGCCTAGCGCTGCGCGTCTTTCAACTTCAATCGTAGAACCTCAAGAAGAAGATAGCGTCTGTCTGGTGCCAACTGAAGGCGGTTATCGCGCGCTAGAGAACAGGCTGTATCGAGTAGAAATACATGATGGCGGGAATATCGATACTGCTACCTTTAAGTGGGCTCGGCATAATGCATCGGTTGAAACATCGGTATTGGAAGTTAATGGCATTGAATTAGTTGTTGCCCAATCGCGATGGGATGGCGATAGGCGCTTCAGTGTTGACGATTGGGTTGAGGTAACTGACGACGTACGTGAGTTTGCTGGTTTGCCAGGCGAGATGCGACGTGTGACTGACGTTGATTTTGGGGCAAACACGATTACGCTGAGTGGCGCTTTGCCACCCGCTGATTTCCCTACCCAGGCAATTACCAACGCGACCCTGCCTGATCGACACACGAGGATTAAGCGCTGGGAGCAACAGAATTTAGTTGATCTAGATACTGGGTTGTTACCGGTTACGGGCGCTCCGCTTTATCTTGAGGACGGTATTCAAATTGAATTTGGACTAGACCCTGCAGCAAATCTTAGTGGAGAATTCCATAGCAGTGACTATTGGTTGTTTTCCGCTCGTAGTGCTGACGCCTCTATTGAAATTCTTGATCGTGCACCACCGCGCGGTATACATCATCACTACGCACGTTTGGCAATTTTAAATTTCCCTAATAATCAGGACGACTGTCGTTCTCATTGGCCGCCCGAGTTCTCGGAAGGTTGCTGTAGTGTTACCGTCGGTGATGGAGAGACCAGTCATGGTCAATTCACGAGCATAGAAGAGGCGGTTAATCACTTACCTGAAGATGGTGGAAAAGTCTGTGTCTTACCCGGACGCTATCAGGAGAACGTTAATATTCTGGATAAACGAAATGTCATCATTAGCGGTTGTGGTGACCGCAGTATCGTTACTTCGGACGAAGATTCCGACAGTGCCTCAGTGCCAATTTTTCGAATTGTTAGCGGTGATGGCATTCGAATTGAGTCATTGTCGATAGAGGCAAATTCCGCAGGCGAAGGTGTATTAATTGATGATGCAATTCGCAATCAAAATATAATCTTAAACGATTTAAATATCATCGCTGGTGGCGGCTGTGGTGTTCGTTGCAACACTGGTGATCACATTACAATTACCAACAATCACATCAGAATGCGTGATGAATCAAGCGAATGGCCGGGAATATTTGTGACAGCCGATGATGTACAGATTCTCAATAATCATGTAGAAACGCAACCATCCGCATCTCTCGCTCGTAGTGTGGCAGCCCGTTTGCTGTCGAATGCCGGTCGTGGTGGTGTTCAGATTGGCGGCACTTCAGAGCGTGTAAAGATAGCTGGCAATACCATACAGCGAGGTCGTGGAGACGGTATCACATTGGGAAGCCTTAGTTTGGTTGACGAACGAGATACTGTCGTGAGAAGGATACTGGCAATGATTCGGATTGCTGATGATTGCGAACCCTGTTCGCCACCAGGTATGAAAATACCGCCGCGATTTGAGATAGGCGACGATGGTAATCCACAACCTAATCCACCAACCGTAGTGTCCGCTGGGCACCTGTATGACATTGTCATAGAGGGGAATAAAATTGAGAATATGGGTCGTAACGGCATCGGTGTAGTCGGGTTTTTCGATTTAGATCAGTCTGATGATTTTATTAGTGTCGAAAACCTGGAGATTAGTAACAACCTTATCCAGGGGTGTTTGAGTAGCCAGTTACCCGCAGTGGATTCCGAACTTGAAGACGATATTGGTTATGGCGGAATTGCCCTCAGCGACACTTTGAATCTGCTAATTCATCACAATCAGATATTAGACAATGGGCTCAGTCACATCGAGCCAATTTGCGGGATTTATGTGCTGCATGGCGAAGGCGTTGATATTTGTGATAACCGCATCATTAACAATGGTGAAAAATCCAATACTAACACTGAACGCGTTAGAGAAAAACGCGGCGCACGTAGCGGTATTCATTTGGTTTATGCAATAACACCAACAGTTCCACTATTCCCAGAAAACAAGGAGCAGAGCTTTCCCAGGCAAAACGGAGTGCCCGCAGCCAAGATACACAACAATATCGTCAGCCATCCAGTTGGGCGTGCGTTAACCATTAATGCGCTTGGTCCCGTCAGCGTGACAGACAATCAGCTTACCAGTCGAGGTATACTGGCTGGGCAAGCATCAGCTATTGCCAGCACTGTGGCCATTTTAAATTTAGGTGTGTCGAATGAGTTTTATCAGCAACTAACCAGTTTTTCGCAAATGGTTAGAGGACAGGTCAACCTGACTTCTCTCAACGCAAGAAACAGAAGTGCAACAGCCGAAGGTGTAACTTTTACACGTGCAGGTTTAGATGATTTCAGGGTTGGTCGTTATTTGGCAAATGGTAATGTTATGTTTGCAAATAATCAGGTGGTTCTCGATGAATTTGATACAAAGCAAAATACTGCGTTATCAGCAGTTGCTATTATGAGCCTGGATGATATTGCATTTCACAATAACCAATGTGATTACTCCTTGTGGGGAGACTTCCTGTTATTTCCAAATTATATTCTCGCACCTTCAGTAAGAGTTTCAGACAATCGGTTTAAAGAAAGTCTTTATGGTGCATTTATCTCTGGTGTCACATTTGGCTTAGTCAACACAACCACCGGAAATCAGGCGACACATTGTCTCTTAGTGGTTGGTAACCCAGGATTAAAAATAGATGCTGACAACATTGCTCTGGCTGATGCCATTATTCCACCAGTTAATTTTGGTAATCAATCTGTTACATACTGTGAAATTATTAAAGCGAGTGTAAGAGAATCTTTTAATTTAGGAGACAGATTATGAGCCAGGTTAATGATAAAAACATACAATTCTCAGAATATTCTGGAAAATTTATTGACCAGGTTAATGACACAGATAAACTTAGAACTGAGTCAATGACAAGACTGAAGACTATAAGACGTGCACGACAAGAAAGCCAGAAACGCCAACTAAAAAAAATAACAGGGCGATTGGGGCCAGAACATCCTAAAGTGTTGCAACAAATGGAGCGCATTATTAAAGAAAAAGACATGGAAGACTTTCTAGCGGTGTCTATTAGTAAATCCGATACTGACGTGGAAATTATAAAAGACAGTTTTATTTTTCGTGGGCGCATTCTTGGAGACGATACAAAAGGTAGGGAAGGTGTTATCGTCCAGTTACAGGACTCTAGGAATAATGTCATCGGAAAACCTGTAAAAACTGACAAAAACGGGGCTTATTCTTTGGTGTTAGATATCGACGAATCTTTCAAGTTAAAAAAAGCCATCGCAGTTGTATTAGTAAAGGGAATTCAAGTTCATAAAGAAAAGTTACCTGTAATGATTAAAGCTAATGCAGTTGAATTACGCGAAATTGTAATAGTCTCGACAGATAAACCGAGTAAAGGTGGGTTTTCTTCTCCTGCGGGTGATTTAAAAATTAAAAAACAAGTGGCGCCCAAAGAAACAGTTGTGCCGAAAAATAAGATTAAAACACCTGATAATGTAATAACCAAAGAAGCATCAACACCTAAAGCTAAAGTAGCTACGAAGAAAGTTGTCAAAAAAAGAGTTGTGCGTAAAACAGATGGTAAATCAACTAAGTGAAGTGGTGTTGATTTGGGTGTGGGTGTCCAGATATGACCAGATACGAAGCAACAAAATATTTTAAATACCCATCTGGTGCGACAGTGATTTTCAATTTGAAAATCACCACATGCAAGCTAAGCTGGAAAAATAGAAGTAGTTACCATGGGTAATCATCGCGCACAGGCATCAAAAAATAGTGTAACTGCTAAGCAAGAAGTAAAACCTTCGTTCTGTAATGTGCGGAGATCGTTATCTGGTTTACCAGAAAACTACTTATCGAAAAACGTTGCTGACTCGCATGATAAACCGGTAGCGGTATCACTGGCATCAGGATTTTTTGACTTTTCTTCAATCTCTATTTTCGCCAAGAGCAAAACATCGGTTAGACAAACTTCTCAAGCCCTTCCTATTCAGGCCAAGCTTAAAATTGGGCAGCCGAATGATAAATATGAGCAGGAGGCAGATCGAGTGGCGGACGCGGTGATGCGGATGCCGGAGCCCAGGATACAGCAGGCTCCGCAGGCTGATGCTCGTTATGGTGGAATAAACTCTGGTTTCTCAGCAAGTAATGCGGATGTAGTCGTTCAGCGGCAACAAGAAAAGGAAGAAGAGCTGATTCAAACTAAGACACTGGCGCAGCAAATTAGTCCACTCATTCAAAGGCAGCCTGATGTAGAAAATGACGATGAATTAATCCTGGCTAAATCAACCGGAGAGGTAACACCCTCAGTGGCACCTGCAATAAGCACTGGTATTCAATCATTACAAGGTGGTGGACAACCATTATCAAGATCAGAACGGAGCTTTTTTGATCCACGCTTTGGGGTGGATTTTTCTGATGTGCGAGTGCATAACGATTCGCGGGCTGCTAGTTTAGCTCGGTCAGTGAATGCTCGGGCTTTTACGCATGGGCAGGATGTTGTGTTTGGGGCCAAGGCCGACCATTGTTGGCGCATGAATTGACACATGTGGTGCAGCAGGGTGGCAGTAATAAAATGGGGTTTAAAGCATCAATCGAGTCTGACCCCATTGACTTCCTTAAAGATGTGAACTCAACCTTGAGCCATAATAACATTGTAAAAGATGGAATTCTATGTACAGAAGAATCATAACGCCGCCGGTTTCTATTGTGCTCAAGAAGCCGAAGAGATAGTTGAAATTGGGCTAGCCACCATAATGACACAGCATTATATTTGACCCTTTTATTGTTTCTTTCTTTAGCTTTTGAGGTGTTT
>QIJH01000253.1 GCA_003232725.1 Chromatiaceae bacterium
CTTCATGAGCAAAATAAGCCGCTTGCATTTTCGGAGGGGTTCCCGAGTGGCCAAAGGGATCAGACTGTAAATCTGACGGTTCATCCTTCGGAGGTTCGAATCCTCCCCCCTCCACCAAAATTACAAGGTGTAAGTGCTAGGTTGACATAAGCGGGTGTAGTTCAATGGTAGAACGTCAGCCTTCCAAGCTGAACACGTGGGTTCGATTCCCATCACCCGCTCCATTCTATTAGGAAGATGGGTGGCAGTTTAGTAGATGTTAGTTTTGCCTGTGATGGGTGAGTAATGCGCCCATATAGCTCAGGTGGTAGAGCACTCCCTTGGTAAGGGAGAGGTCACCGGTTCGACTCCGGTTATGGGCTCCATATAATATTGATTGTATGGCGTTTTTTTATTTTTTTGGCGTGTGCTAATTTTAGCTATTGGGAGACAATCGCGATGTCTAAGGAAAAGTTTGAACGTAATAAGCCCCATGTGAATGTGGGTACGATTGGTCACGTTGATCAGCGCTGACAGTGACACAGGCAAAGCAATTTGGTGGTGACTCTAAGGGTTACGATCAGATTGATAGTGCGCCTGAAGAGCGCGCACGTGGCATCACGATTGCGACGGCTCACGTTGAGTATGAGTCAGAGAATCGTCACTACGCACACGTTGATTGCCCGGGGCATGCTGATTATGTGAAAAATATGATTACGGGTGCTGCTCAGATGGACGGTGCGATACTGGTTTGTTCTGCTGCTGATGGCCCCATGCCTCAGACACGTGAGCATATTCTGCTGGCGCGCCAAGTAGGTGTACCTTATATTATTGTGTTCCTGAACAAAGCGGACATGGTTGATGATGATGAACTGCTTGAGCTGGTTGAAATGGAAGTGCGTGAGCTGCTAGACAAGTATGATTTTCCTGGTGACGATACCCCGGTGATCATCGGTTCTGCGCTTAAAGCGTTAGAAGGCGACGAGAGTGAAATCGGTACACAGGCGATTGCCAAGTTAATTGATGCGCTAGATACCTATATACCTCAACCAGAACGCGCAATCGACGGTGCTTTCCTGATGCCAGTAGAGGACGTGTTCTCTATTTCGGGTCGTGGTACTGTTGTGACCGGTCGTATTGATCAGGGTGTAGTGAAAGTCGGTGAAGAGATTGAAATTGTGGGTATTAAAGATACCGTTAAGACTACCTGTACCGGTGTAGAAATGTTCCGCAAGCTGCTTGATCAAGGTGAAGCGGGCGACAATGTAGGTGTTCTACTGCGTGGAACCAAGCGTGAAGATGTTGAGCGTGGCCAGGTGCTTTGTGCGCCAGGTTCTATCAAGCCTCATACCAAGTTTACTGCTGAAATCTACATTTTGACTAAAGATGAAGGTGGGCGTCACACGCCATTTTTTCAGGGATATCGCCCGCAGTTTTACTTCCGTACCACGGATGTAACCGGAGCATGTGAGCTTCCAGAAGGTACTGAGATGGTGATGCCTGGTGATAATGTAGCAATGACTGTCACCTTGATTGCACCGATTGCCATGAGTGAGGGTCTACGCTTTGCGATCCGTGAAGGTGGCCGTACTGTTGGTGCCGGTGTTGTGGCAAAAATTATTGAGTAATCAATAAGAAAATTAAAGAATGCGGGTAAAAGATTGTAGTTTATTCGAAAGTATAGGTGTCGTAAGATGCCTATTGTTTTGTTTTACTTGTAGGTTTTACGCGTTAAAGAAGTTAAAATAGGCCAGTAGCTCAATTGGCAGAGCGGCGGTCTCCAAAACCGCAGGTTGGGGGTTCGATTCCCTCCTGGCCTGCCACTTTTAATAAAAGTAGGTGGGTCTAAATTTATTTAGGCATTTAAGAGGCTTAGGCAAAACACAGTGGATAAGTTAAAGTTTCTATTAGCCGTACTGGTGCTGGGTGGTGCCGTGTTTGGATTTTATCACTACGGTGAAGAATCCATGTTGTATCGAGTGATCGGTATGTTGGCGGCGCTGGGTGTTGCAACGGCTATCATGTTGCAGACCATGGTGGGACAGCAGGCGTGGGGCTTTTTAGGCGATGCGCGTACTGAAGCACGCAAGGTTATCTGGCCGACTCGTAAAGACACTATTCAAACAACATTGATGGTGTTGGCGATGGCTATTCTCTGTGCAATTTTGCTGTGGCTGTTTGATTCATTTTTATCGTGGGCCGTTAGTTATCTAACAGGCGCGGGAGGCTAGCACGTGGCAATGCGTTGGTACGTTGTGCATGTATATTCTGGCTTTGAGCATCAAGCTGTACGCTCATTGAGAGACCGAATTGTTTACGGCGAAATGGAAGATAAATTTGGCGAAATCCTCGTTCCAACTGAAGAGGTGGTCGAAATGCGCGCGGGTCAGAAGCGTAAAAGTGAGCGTAAATTTTTCCCGGGTTATGTGTTGGTTCAGATGGAACTGGATGATGTGACCTGGCATCTGGTTAAAGATGTGCCGAAAGTGATGGGCTTTATTGGTGGAACGAGTGACCGTCCCGCACCCATCTCTGACAAAGAGGCTCAACGCATCATTGACCGTGTTCAAGAAGGCGTTGAAAAACCACGTCCTAAAGTCCTGTTTGAGCCGGGCGAGGTGGTACGCGTAACCGACGGTCCTTTTGCAGATTTTAATGGTGTAGTCGAAGAAGTTAATTATGAAAAGAGCCGCGTGCGCGTCGCTGTTTTGATTTTTGGGCGCTCCACACCGGTCGACCTTGAGTTTGGTGAGGTCGAGAAAAGTTAATGTTGACCAGCCGTAAGGCTGGTTTTTATCGTAAACCAATGGGGAGCTGCGAGGCGTTTGCACCCGGGAGTAAAGAAGATGGCAAAGAAGATTGAAGCTTATATCAAGCTACAAGTGCCTGCAGGCAAAGCGAACCCAAGTCCTCCGGTAGGTCCGGCACTAGGTCAGCACGGTGTCAATATCATGGAGTTCTGTAAGGCGTTTAACGCTAAGACGCAGGGAATGGAAGCTGGTCTTCCGGTTCCTGTTGTGATTTCAGTCTATTCTGACCGCAGTTTTACATTTATCACCAAAACCCCACCAGCCGCTATTCTATTAAAGAAAGCTGCGGGTATTAAGAGCGGTAGTGGTACACCTAACACCAAAAAAGTTGGCAAGGTTTCTCGCGCACAGCTGGAAGAGATTGCGACAACAAAAATGCCTGACTTGACAGCTGCCAATATGGATGCAGCAGTTCGCACCCTGGCGGGCACTGCGCGTAGCATGGGTCTTGATACGGAGGGTGTGTAAAATGGCTAAATTGACAAAACGTACACGCGCAATTAACGAGAAAGTTGAAGCCGGAAAAGCTTACGGCTTTGAAGACGCCGTTGCGATCTTGAAAGAGATCTCTACCGTTAAGTTCAATGAGTCTGTTGATGTGAGCATTAACCTGGGTGTTGATGCAAAAAAATCGGATCAGGTTGTGCGTAGTGCAACGGTACTGCCAAACGGTACCGGCAAAACAGTCCGTGTCGCTGTATTTGCTCAGGGTGCAAATGCCGAGGCAGCGCAAGCGGCAGGTGCTGACATCGTTGGTTTTGATGACCTAGCTGCTTCTATTAAAGAAGGTAATATGGATTTCGATGTTGTGATCGCAAGCCCGGACGCAATGCGCGTTGTTGGCCAGCTTGGTCAGATACTGGGCCCTCGTGGTCTGATGCCTAACCCTAAAGTTGGCACCGTGACACCCGATGTTGCGACCGCCGTTAAAAATGCCAAGGCTGGACAGGTGCGTTACCGTACAGATAAAGCAGGTATTATCCACTGCACTATCGGTAAAATAAGCTTTGAAGCAGATGCACTGAAAGGAAATCTTCAGGCATTACTGGCTGACCTTGTGAAGGCCAAGCCAAGCTCTGCCAAGGGTGTATATTTAAAGAAAATCTCTGTATCAAGCACGATGGGCCCTGGCATACTGCTGGATCAGTCGACTGTTGCAGAGAGTACTGTGTAGAGATTTCTGCGCGTAAGCGCAAACAAAGAACTTTGGGCCCTGTTGAGTGAACGCTCAGCAGACGCCGAAGACCGTTGGTGAGAGAAGCGAAGCAGTGCGACTCTCTTAATTAAAATAGTGATATTTTTGCCAGCGCAGGCGATGGTTCCGTACAGGATTTTCCCTGATATCGGTCATCGTTTTAAGGTGGGATGTTTAAATAAACATTCTATGTGATCAGTAAACATTGCTATTAAATGTTTATAACTCAGGAGGTAGACGATTGTTAACTTTAGCTGAAAAACAAGCGATCGTTGCTGAAGTGGCCATCATTGCTGCCGATGCTCACTCTGCTGTTGCTGCGGAATACCGTGGTATTACAGTAGATGACATGACAGCATTACGAGTCAAAGCACGCGAATCTGGTGTTTCCCTACGTGTTGTCAAAAACACATTGGCGAAGCGCGCGGTAGAAAATACCGAATTTGAATGCATTACTGACTTATTAGTTGGCCCACTGGTTTTGGCATTCTCGAATGAAGAGCCATCTGCAGCCGCACGTGTTATCAATGACTTTGCCAAGGAGAACGACAAGCTGGTAGTTAAAGCTGTTGCGCTTCGTGGTCAGTTACTTGATCCGTCGGATTTGCAGAAGCTTGCGACAATGCCAACTAAGGATGAGGCGATTTCAATGTTGATGTCGGTGATGAAAGCACCGATTGAGAAATTGGTTCGTACGCTTGCTGAACCCAATAATAAATTGGCTCGCACCTTGGATGCAGTACGTAACCAGAAAGACGCAGCGTAAGCGCAAAACATCTAGTTTAATATTTAATTTTTAGGAGTAATTTTCATGGCGGTTTCATCAGAAGAGATTCTAGATACAATTTCTAACATGACAGTAGTTGAGGTTGTTGACCTTATCTCTGCAATGGAAGAAAAATTCGGTGTTTCAGCAGCAGCAGCGGTTGCAGTAGCAGCACCTGCCGGTGGTGACAGAGTTCGATGTTGTGATGACTAGCTTTGGCGCTAATAAAGTCTCAGTTATTAAAGCTGTACGTAGTATCACTGGACTGGGCCTTAAAGAAGCGAAGACGCTTGTTGAAGGCGCACCTTCACCAATTAAGGAAGGCGCAAGTAAAGACGAAGCTGAAGAAGTTAAGAAGCAGCTTGAGGAAGCGGGCGCTGAAGTCGAGATTAAATAAATCTGATGCGGCGCCTGGTTTGCCACTAGGCAGACCAAAAAATGAAGCGGGCTTGCAGCTATGGGTTGCGGGCCCGCTTCTGCTTATTTATTTTTGTCGCCCAAGTGGCGGTAAATTTTGTACCAAGTGACCTGTGGCCGAATCATCACAGGTTCAGATTTCAACTAAAAGTTGAGGATCCCAAATGGCATACTCATTTACTGAGAAGAAATGTATTCGTAAGGACTTTGGAAAGAGTCCCAGCATTCTGGAGGTTCCGTACCTGCTGGCGACCCAGATTGAATCATATCAGTCCTTTTTGCAGTCAGATGCTGCTGGCCCTGAGGATAGGGTTGATCAAGGACTTCAGGCGGCATTTAAATCAGTGTTCCCAATTACGAGCTATTCTGGCAACGCCGCGTTGGAATATGTGAGTTATAATCTGGGTAATCCGGTATTTGATGTTAAAGAGTGTCAGCTGAGAGGTGTTACCTACTCAGCTCCTCTGCGTGTAAAGGTTCGCCTTGTTATTTATGATAAGGACGCACCTGCTAGTCGTAAGGTTGTAAAAGACATCAAGGAACAGGAAGTTTACATGGGTGAAATCCCGTTGATGACCAATAATGGCACTTTTGTTATTAATGGCACTGAGCGAGTCGTTGTCTCACAGCTGCATCGTTCGCCGGGTGTCTTTTTTGATCATGATAAGGGTAAAACTCACTCTTCAGGCAAGCTACTTTTTTCTGCACGCGTGATTCCATATCGTGGTTCGTGGTTAGATTATGAATATGATCCGATGGATTGTATTTTTGTGCGTATTGATCGTCGTAGAAAATTGCCAGTGACTGTGCTGCTGCATTGTCTTGGTTATACAAATGAACAGATCCTTGAGATGTTTTTCGAAACCGATCGTTTCGAATTCACAGCAGATGGCATCAGTCTTGAACTGGTTGCTGAGCGTCTACGCGGTGAAACCCTTTCGTTCGATGTTAAAGCGAAGAGTAAAGTGATTGTTGAAACGGGACGCCGTATTACTGCGCGTCATATTCGTGATATGGAAAAGGCAGGCATCAAGAGCATTGTTGTGCCTGATGAGTACCTGATTGGCAAGACCATCTCGAAAGATATCTTTGATAAAGAGAGCGGTGAAGTGGTTGCTGATGCCAATAGCGAAATCACTGAAGAATTACTGGAGAAGCTGATTTCTCTTGGTCTTGATGAGCTGACGACGCTTTACACCAATGATCTTGGTCAGGGGCCTTTTATCTCTGATACATTGCGTCTTGATCATACTCGTACTCAGCTTGAGGCACAGGTTGAAATCTACCGTATGATGCGTCCAGGTGAACCACCAACAAAAGAGTCTGCAGAAGCACTGTTTCAGAATCTGTTTTTTAACTCTGATCGTTATGATCTTTCTGCAGTAGGTCGTATGAAGTTTAACCGCCGTGTTGGTCGTTCTGAAATTGTTGGCGAAGGGGTACTCTCTAACGATGACATCATCGCTGCACTGAAAGTGCTGATCGACATTAAAAATGGCCGCGGTACTGTCGATGATATCGATCATCTTGGTAACCGTCGTATTCGTTGTGTCGGTGAGATGGTTGAAAATCAGTTCCGCGTTGGCCTGGTTCGAGTTGAACGTGCGGTACGTGAGCGCCTTGCACTGGCGGAGTCTGAAGGCCTGATGCCACAAGAAATGATCAATGCCAAGCCGGTGACGGCTGTGATCAAAGAGTTCTTTGGTTCAAGTCAGCTCTCGCAGTTTATGGATCAAAATAATCCGCTTTCAGAAGTGACGCACAAACGCCGTGTTTCAGCTCTGGGGCCCGGTGGCCTGACACGTGAACGCGCTGGCTTTGAAGTGCGTGACGTACATCCAACTCACTACGGTCGTGTCTGTCCGATTGAAACACCTGAAGGGCCAAACATTGGTCTGATTAACTCACTCGCAGTTTATGCACGTACTAATGAATACGGTTTTCTTGAAACACCGTATCGTAAAGTGGAAGATGGCAAGGTGACCGATCATATTGATTACCTTTCAGCGATCGAAGAGGGACGCTTTGTGATCGCCCAGGCGAATACCACGCTGGATGAAAATGGTGCGCTGACCGATGGTCTGATTTCATGTCGCCATGAAAATGAAACGTTGCTATCTAGCCCTGATCGCATTGACTACATGGATGTCTCGCCAAAACAGATCGTATCGGTTGCTGCGTCGTTGATTCCATTTCTTGAGCATGATGATGCTAACCGCGCTCTGATGGGGTCGAATATGCAACGTCAGGCGGTTCCTGCACTGCGCGCAGACAAACCGTTAGTCGGTACTGGCATGGAGAAGGCAGTAGCAGTCGATTCTGGCGTTGCCGTTGTAGCAACACGGGGTGGTGTCGTTGACATCGTTGATGCGAGTCGTATTGTTGTTCGTGTGAACGACAGTGAAACGGCTAGTGGCGAGCCGGGTGTTGATATCTACAACATGATCAAATATACCCGTTCTAACCAGAACACCTGTATCAATCAGAAGCCACTGGTTAGCCCGGGTGATGTGATTGCATGCGGTGATGTCCTTGCTGATGGCTCCTCTACTGAAACAGGTGAACTGGCGCTAGGGCAAAACATGCTAGTGGCCTTTATGCCATGGAATGGTTACAACTTTGAGGATTCGATCCTTATCTCTGAGCGTGTGGTTGAGGAAGATCGTTACACCTCTATTCACATTGAAGAGCAGACTTGTGTGGCGCGTGATACCAAACTCGGTTCTGAAGAGATTACCTGTGATATTCCAAATGTGGGTGAAGGTGCGCTTTCCCGCCTGGATGAGTCTGGCATCGTGCATATCGGTGCTGAAGTGGGCCCTGGTGATATTTTGGTGGGCAAGGTGACACCTAAAGGTGAAACACAGCTGACGCCGGAAGAGAAGCTGCTACGTGCGATCTTTGGTGAAAAGGCTTCTGATGTTAAAGATACCTCTTCTCGCGTCCCTTCAGGCATGAACGGAACGGTGATCGATGTGCGTGTATTCACACGTGATGGTGTTGAAAAAGATTCGCGTGCGTTAGAAATCGAAAAAGCGGAATTGAATAAGGTTCGTAAAGATCTACATGATGAACGCCGCATCATGGAAAGCGATATTCTATCTCGTGTTGAAAAAATTCTGACTGGCAAGGTTTCAGACGGTGGCCCGGAAGGACTGGCTGCTGGCGCTAAAGTGAATAAAAGCTATCTGAGCGAGCTGCCCCAGGACCAATGGTTTTCGGTTCGTCTGCAAGATGAAGCAGCGAATAAACAGCTCGAAGCGCTGCATGATCAATTCAAGCAGCTGAAAAAAGAGTTTGAAGCCAAATTCGAAGAGAAACGCGCTAAATTAACAGCGGGTGATGATCTGGCTCCTGGTGTATTGAAAATGGTTAAGGTTTATCTCGCTGTTAAGCGTCGCTTGCAGCCGGGTGACAAAATGGCGGGCCGTCATGGTAATAAGGGTGTGATCTCAATGATTGTTCCTGCCGAAGATATGCCTTATACCAAAGATGGCACGCCGATAGATGTGCTACTGAATCCACTCGGTGTCCCGTCTCGAATGAATGTGGGGCAGATCCTTGAAACCCATCTCGGTTGGGCGGCGAAGGGTGTTGGTCAACGTCTTGCTGAGATGCTGGATGAAAAACGTGAAGTCGCTGAAGTCCGAGGCTACATGGATAAGATCTATAACCAGAGTGGTAAAAAAGAAGACCTCGATACGTTGACCGATGATGAAGTGCTCAACCTTGCGCATAACATGCGTAAAGGTGTGCCAATGGCAACGCCTGTATTTGATGGTGCAGCAGAGTCTGAGATTAAAGCTATGTTGGAACTTGCAGGGCTACCTACGTCAGGCCAAACAACACTTTATGACGGACGCACCGGCGATCCATTTGATCGTCCTGTGACGGTTGGTTACATGTATATGCTCAAACTTAACCATCTGGTGGATGACAAAATGCATGCACGTTCCACTGGCCCGTATAGTCTGGTTACACAGCAACCGTTGGGTGGTAAAGCGCAGTTTGGTGGCCAGCGTTTTGGTGAAATGGAGGTGTGGGCACTGGAAGCATATGGTGCTGCGTATACATTGCAGGAGATGTTGACGGTGAAATCTGATGATGTGGCTGGACGTACCAAAATGTATAAGAGCATCGTTGATGGTGACCATACAATTGATGCCGGTATGCCTGAGTCCTTCAATGTATTGACGAAAGAGATCAGAGCACTCTGTCTGGATATCGAACTGGATTAATGAAGGATCTGGGTTTGAATCAGCATTTTGCAGGACTGAATATGAATAAATTTGAGCAGGAGACAGCGCAGTGAAAGACTTACTTAACTTGTTGAAGCAGCAAGGGCAGGTCGAAGAGTTTGATGCGATAATACGTTCCTGGTCTTTTGGCGAAGTCAAAAAACCAGAGACGATTAACTACAGAACTTTTAAACCAGAACGTGATGGTCTGTTTTGCGCCAAGATTTTTGGCCCGGTAAAAGACTTTGAATGCCTGTGTGGAAAATATAAACGCCTTAAACATCGTGGCGTGATTTGTGAAAAATGTGGCGTTGAAGTGACAGTGACCAAAGTACGTCGTGAGCGTATGGGGCACATCGATCTTGCAAGTCCAGTGGCTCACATCTGGTTTTTGAAATCATTGCCTTCTCGTATGGGACTGCTGCTTGATATGACCTTGCGTGATATTGAGCGCGTGCTTTATTTCGAGGCATTTGTGGTGATCGACCCAGGTATGACAGAACTGGAACGTGGCCAGTTACTAACTGATGAAACATACCTTGATGCGATTGAAGAGTATGGTGATGAGTTTGATGCGCGGATGGGTGCTGAAGCTGTTTATGAGCTGCTGAAATCTATCGATGTGCCAGCGGAAGTAGCCACTTTGCGTGAAGAGATTGCAGAAGCTGGTTCTGAAACCAAGATTAAAAAGCTGAGTAAGCGCCTGAAGTTGATGGAAGCACTGATGGGTTCAGGCAATAAGCCTGAGTGGATGGTGATGACCGTTCTGCCTGTTCTGCCTCCTGAGCTTCGTCCGCTAGTACCGCTAGATGGTGGCCGTTTTGCGACCTCTGATCTGAATGATCTTTATCGCCGTGTGATTAACCGTAATAATCGTCTGAAACGTCTGCTGGATCTTAGCGCGCCTGACATTATTGTCCGTAATGAAAAACGTATGTTGCAGGAATCGGTTGATGCGCTGCTTGATAATGGTCGTCGTGGTAAAGCGATTACCGGTACCAGTAAGCGCCCTCTGAAATCACTGGCTGATATGATTAAAGGTAAGCAGGGTCGTTTCCGTCAGAATCTATTAGGTAAGCGTGTCGATTACTCTGGTCGTTCTGTGATCGTGGTTGGCCCAACACTCAAACTGCATCAGTGTGGTCTGCCCAAGAAGATGGCGCTTGAGCTATTTAAGCCATTTATCTTTGGTAAGGTTGAGCGTCGAGGTCTGGCAACAACGATTAAAGCAGCGAAAAAACTGGTGGAGCGCGAAGGCCCTGAAATCTGGGACATCCTTGAAGAGGTGATTCGTGAACATCCGGTAATGTTAAATCGTGCGCCAACACTTCATCGTCTTGGTATTCAGGCATTTGAACCGGTATTGATTGAAGGTAAAGCGATTCAGCTTCACCCGCTGGTTTGTACCGCATTCAACGCTGACTTTGATGGCGATCAGATGGCAGTTCATGTTCCATTGTCTATCGAAGCGCAGCTTGAAGCGCGTTCATTAATGATGTCGACTAATAACATTCTTTCGCCGGCAAATGGTGAGCCGATCATCGTACCATCACAGGATGTTGTGTTGGGTCTGTACTGCATGACGCGTGAGAAGATTAATGCGCGCGGTGAAGGGATGATTTTTTCAGATATCCTTGAAGTGCATCGTGCGTTTGAGAATAAGCTCGTCGAGCTAAGTGCAAAAGTTACCGTGCGTATTCGTGAAGTGCTTGCTGATGAAAATGGCGAGAAGAAAGAGACTTTTCATCGTTATGAAACCACAGCAGGTCGTGCTTTACTATCTGAGATTCTTCCAGATGGGATGGCGTTTGAACTGGTGAATCAGGATATGAACAAAAAAGCGATCTCTGGTTTGATTAATATCTGTTATCGAAGCGTTGGTCTGAAAGAGACGGTGATTTTCGCTGATCAGCTAATGTATACCGGTTTCAAACATGCGATGTTAGCGGGTGTTTCGGTTGGTGTGAATGACATGGTTATTCCTGAATCGAAAGAAGAGATTATCGCCTTAGCTGAAAAGGAAGTGAAAGATATTGAAAGTCAGTACGATTCAGGACTTGTGACTAACGGTGAGCGTTATAATAAAGTGATTGATATCTGGTCGCATACTAATGACCAGGTGGCGAAAGCGATGATGGACAAACTGGGCACTGAGATAGTGACGAACGCTAAAGGCGAGAAGGTTAAGCAAGCTTCCTTTAACTCGATCTACATTATGGCAGATTCCGGTGCTCGTGGTAGTGCTGCACAAATTCGTCAGTTAGCGGGTATGCGTGGCCTGATGGCTAAACCGGATGGATCGATTATTGAAACGCCGATTACGGCTAACTTCCGTGAAGGACTAAACGTACTGCAGTACTTTATTTCGACTCATGGTGCGCGTAAAGGTCTTGCTGATACCGCGTTGAAAACGGCTAACTCGGGCTATCTGACGCGTCGTCTGGTCGATGTTGCACAAGACATGGTGATCACCGAAGAGGACTGCGGCACCACCAATGGCCTGTTAATGACGCCTTTGATTGAAGGTGGTGATGTTGTTGAGCCGCTGCGAGAACGTATTCTGGGGCGTATTATCGCGAGTGACGTCCTCTCAACTGATGGCTCTGAAATCTATGTTGAAGCGGGTACATTATTAGATGAAGCGGGTGTAGATCGCCTCGAAGAGCTGGGCGTTGACCAGGTTAAGGTTCGTTCCGCGATTACCTGTGATAACCGTTATGGTATTTGCGCCTCTTGCTATGGGCGTGATCTTGCTCGTGGTCATAAGGTGAATATCGGCGAAGCGGCCGGTGTTATTGCTGCACAGTCGATTGGTGAGCCGGGTACGCAGCTAACGATGCGTACGTTCCATATTGGTGGTGCTGCCTCTCGTGCAGTGGCTGTGAATAGCGTGCAGATTAAGTCGAAGGGGAATGTTCGCCTGCATAACATTAAGCTCGTTCAGAACAGTAGTGGTACTAATGTTGCTGTTTCGCGTTCTGGTGAGTTGGTGATTATGGATGAAACGGCTCGTGAGCGTGAGCGTTATAAGGTTCCTTATGGTGCGTTGATCAGCGTGAATGATGATGATGCGGTTGATAGTGGCCAGACACTCGCAAATTGGGATCCTCATACGCACCCAATCGTGACGGAAGTTGCAGGTCGTTTGAAGTTTAGCGACTTCACCGATGGTATTACCGTTCAGAGTGAAACGGATGATGTGACTGGCCTGTCAAGTGTAGTGGTCACTGATCCTAAGGCACGTGGTGCTGGCGCTAAAGATCTACGTCCTATGATGAAAATTACCACTGTGGATGGTGACGATATCTTCTTTGCCGGTACCGATATCCCGGCTGTCTACTTCTTGCCTGCAGGCGCCATTATTAATATGGCAGATAACAGTGAAGTAAAGGTTGGTGACGTGATTGCACGTATCCCGCAGGAATCATCGAAAACACGTGATATCACGGGTGGTCTACCACGTGTTGCAGATCTATTTGAAGCGCGTAAACCGAAGGATCCTGCGATTCTGGCTGAAATCAGCGGTACCATTGGTTTTGGTAAAGAGACCAAAGGTAAGCAGCGTCTTGTGATTGTTGGTCAGGATGGCGAACGTTATGAGACCTTGATCCCTAAATGGCGCCACATCACTGTGTTTGAAGGTGAGCATGTGGAAAAAGGCGAGATGGTCGCTGATGGCGCACCTGCACCTCATGATATTCTACGTCTACTCGGTATTGAGACATTGGCTAATTATATTGTGAATGAAGTACAGGATGTTTATCGTCTACAGGGTGTGAAGATCAATGATAAACATATTGAGGTGATTGTCCGTCAGATGTTACGTAAGGTTGAGGTTGTTGAGCCTGGTGACGCACCTTTTATTAAGGGTGAACAGGTTGAGCGTGCCAGACTACTGGTCGAAAATGATGATGCTTTGACGGCTGGAAAGACGCCGGCAACCTATGTCAACATTCTGCTGGGCATTACCAAGGCCTCTCTGGCAACTGAGTCATTTGTTTCTGCGGCTTCGTTCCAGGAGACCACTCGTGTTTTGACAGAGGCAGCTGTTTGCGGCAAGCGTGACGAGCTTCGTGGCTTGAAGGAGAATGTCATTGTGGGTCGTTTGATCCCGGCTGGAACAGGAATGGCGTATCATAATGAGCGACGTCGCAAGGAAGAAGAGGCGAAGCAGAAGATGGTCGTGGATAAAGGGCCAACAAGCAGTGAGGTAGAAGAGGCACTACGCCAAGCGCTGACCGAGTCGTAAGTTGGCTACAAAAGCCTGACTAGGGATTAGGCTTTGAATTTGAGCTAATTTCTCTAATTGTGTTGGTAAAATCTGATTAAATAGCGGGTGTCAATATTATGCCCGTCATTTTTCATTTTTGAGTGATTCTTAGTATGAGAGGTCTTCATCACTCTTGCTTGATGATCCTCGGTTTTTTTATGTAATTAATCTGTGTTTTATTACATCCGGGCTTGACAGCGGGACGTAATATCCATAAAATTTCGCGGCTTCGCAGAGAGATAAAATTAGCTCTGTTGAGACTATTTTAATGTTAAGTGTTTGGTTTGATTGACGGCCCCTTAAGTGATTCTTACAGGGTCTCTAGGTTGGGCACTTATTTAAGTATTTTGGCTGGAGACAGGTAAGGCATGGCAACAACGAATCAATTGGTACGCAAACCACGCGGTCGCAAAAAAGCGAAGAGCACCGTGCCGGCCCTGGAAGGGTGCCCGCAGAAACGTGGTGTATGTACTCGCGTCTACACAACAACCCCGAAAAAGCCTAATTCAGCGTTGAGAAAAGTGGCGCGTGTTCGCTTGACGAATAGTATGGAAGTTTCGACCTATATCGGTGGTGAAGGCCATAATCTACAAGAACATTCCGTTGTATTGATTCGTGGTGGTCGTGTAAAAGATCTACCCGGTGTTCGCTATCATACTGTTCGCGGTAGCCTTGATACTTCTGGTGTTGATGGTCGTCGTCAGGGTCGTTCTAAATACGGCACCAAACGCCCAAAATCTTAAAATAATTCATACGAGACTGTAAGTAATGCCTAGAAGAAGAGTTGTCGCCAAAAGAGAAATCCTTCCTGACCCTAAGTTCGGGAATGTGACGTTGGCTAAATTTGTCAATATCCTGATGGATAGTGGTAAGAAATCTGTTGCGGAAAAAATCGTATATGGCGCACTTGACCAGATCACCGAAAAAGGTCATGCAGAGCCTGTTGAGTCTTTTAATAAAGCGCTGGAGAACATCCGTCCGTTAGTTGAAGTGAAGTCCCGCCGTGTTGGTGGTGCAACCTATCAGGTTCCGATTGAAGTTCGCGCAAACCGCAGTGTTACGCTTGCGATGCGTTGGTTGGTCGATGCTGCACGTGCTCGTGGTGAAAAATCAATGGGTCTACGTTTGGCAGGTGAAATAATGGATGCATGCGAAAGTCGTGGAAGCGCAGTTAAAAAACGCGAAGATGTACATCGTATGGCTGAAGCGAACAAGGCATTTTCTCACTACCGCTGGTAGCACCTGAAAGCTTAAAGGTGCAGTGGTTGTGGCTAGAAAAACCCCGATAGAGCGTTATCGCAATATAGGCATCATGGCTCATATTGATGCGGGAAAGACCACTACTACCGAGCGCGTTTTATATTACACCGGTATCTCGCATAAAATTGGTGAGGTACATGATGGGACTGCTACCATGGATTGGATGGCACAAGAGCAGGAGCGGGGTATCACCATTACCTCTGCGGCAACAACTTGTTTTTGGGAGGGGATGGAGAAGCAGTTTCCTCAGCACCGTATTAATATTATTGATACACCTGGCCATGTCGATTTTACGATCGAAGTGGAGCGCTCATTACGAGTGTTAGACGCTGCATGTGCCGTATTCTGTGCTGTTGGTGGCGTGGAACCGCAATCTGAAACGGTTTGGCGGCAAGCAAATCGCTACTCGGTACCAAGGCTTGCATTTGTTAATAAGATGGACCGCTCCGGCGCAGATTTTTTGCGTGTCGTTGAGCAGATTAAAGAGCGCTTAGGCGCTTCACCAGTGCCACTGCAACTGCCAATTGGTGCTGAAGAGACGTTTGAAGGGGTTGTAGACCTCATTAAAATGAAGGCAATTTACTGGGATGAGGCGTCCATGGGGATGTCGTTTGAAGAACGAGATATTCCTGCAGAAATGCTGGCTGAATGTGAAGAGTGGCGTGAGCGACTTGTTGAAGCAGCGGCAGATGCAAATGAAACACTAATGGATAAATACCTTGAGCACGGAGCGCTTTCGGTTGATGAGATAAAACTGGGGTTGCGAAGCCGTACCATTGCTAATGAAATCGTGGTGGTGTTGTGTGGCTCAGCCTTTAAAAATAAAGGCGTGCAGGCAATGTTAGATGCGGTTGTTGAGTATTTACCGTCGCCGACAGAAGTCCCTGTGATTAAAGGGACCCTGGATGATGCTGATGGGACTGAGGCAGAGTGTCTGCCTCAAGATGATGCGCCCTTTACCGCACTGGCGTTTAAGATCGCAACGGACTCTTTTGTGGGTACATTGGCCTTTTTTAGGGTTTATTCAGGTGTGATACGTACTGGTGACAGTGTCTACAATCCTGTTAAAGGTAAGAAAGAGCGCATTGGCCGTATTGTTCAGATGCATGCGAATAGCCGGGAAGAGATAAAAGAGGTTAGGGCGGGTGACATTGCGGCTGTCATTGGGCTGAAAGATGTCACTACGGGCGATACGTTGTGTGATGCGAACAACGTTGTAACCCTTGAATGTATGGAGTTTCCTGAACCAGTCATATCGGTTGCTGTTGAGCCGAGAACGACAGCAGATCAGGAGAAGATGGGGTTAGCACTTGGTAAACTGGCCGCTGAAGATCCTTCTTTTCACGTACATACGGATGAGGAGACCGCTCAGGTCATTATTTCAGGGATGGGTGAGCTTCATCTTGAAATTATTGTCGATAGATTGAAGCGTGAGTTTGGTGTTGCCGCGAATGTCGGTGCGCCACAAGTCGCTTACCGTGAGGCGATCCGCAAGGTCGTTGAGCATGAGGCGAAATTCATACGCCAATCGGCTGGCCGTGGTCAATATGGTCATGTTTGGCTGCGACTTGAGCCGCTAGCGTCTGGCGCTGGATATGAGTTTGAGAATGCAATTGTGGGCGGAGCAGTTCCTCAGGAATTCATCGCTGCGGTTGACAGAGGGGCGCATGAGCAGATGCAAAGTGGTGTCCTGGCTGGATACCCGATGGTCGATGTGAAAGTTACGCTGTTTGATGGTTCGTACCACGAAGTGGACTCGAATGAGGTGGCGTTTAAGATTGCTGGCTCAATGGCGTTCAGAGAGGGTGCGTTAAGCGCAGACCCCGTTATATTAGAGCCAGTGATGCAGGTGGAAGTGGTAACCCCTGAGAATTATATGGGTGACGTGATGGGCGACCTTAATCGCCGCCGTGGCCTGGTGCAAGGGATGGATGACGCCCCGGCGGGCAAGATTATTAAGGCGGAAGTACCGTTGGCCGCGATGTTTGGTTATGCCACGGATTTACGCTCGGCGACACAGGGGCGGGCGACCTATACGATGGTGTTTTCCAGGTATAGTGAGTCAGCGAGTAGCGTAGTAGATGGTGTTATTAAATAGGCGTCGTAAAATTTAGTGTTAACGACTTTATATAAAGAGGTATCAAGCAGTGTCCAAGGAAAAATTCGAACGTAATAAGCCACATGTGAATGTCGGCACGATTGGTCACGTTGATCATGGTAAAACAACCCTGACAGCAGCGTTGACCATGACTCAGGCCAAAAAACATGGTGGTGACTCTAAGGGTTACGACCAGATTGATAGTGCGCCAGAAGAGCGCGCACGTGGCATCACGATTGCGACTGCTCACGTTGAGTATGAGTCTGACAATCGCCACTACGCACACGTCGATTGCCCAGGACATGCTGATTACGTTAAAAATATGATTACGGGTGCTGCTCAGATGGACGGTGCGATTCTCGTTTGTTCTGCCGCTGATGGTCCAATGCCTCAGACACGTGAGCATATCTTACTAGCACGTCAGGTAGGCGTTCCTTATATCGTTGTTTTCCTTAATAAAGCGGACATGGTTGATGATGAAGAGCTACTTGAGCTGGTTGAAATGGAAGTTCGTGAGTTACTCGACAAGTATGATTTCCCAGGAGACGATACACCTGTTATAATCGGCTCCGCGCTGAAGGCGTTGGAAGGCGACGACAGCGAAATCGGTACACAGGCGATTGCCAAGTTGATCGATGCACTGGATACATACATCCCACAGCCAGAACGAGCGATAGATGGTGCTTTCCTGATGCCAGTAGAGGACGTGTTCTCTATATCAGGGCGCGGTACTGTTGTGACCGGCCGTATTGAGCAGGGTGTCGTTAAAGTTGGCGAAGAGATTGAAATTGTCGGTATTAAAGATAGCGTAAAAACAACCTGTACCGGTGTAGAAATGTTCCGCAAGCTGCTGGATCAGGGTGAAGCGGGCGACAATGTAGGTGTTCTACTGCGTGGAACCAAGCGTGAAGATGTCGAGCGTGGCCAGGTGCTCTGTGCACCAGGTTCGATTAAGCCTCACACGATGTTTGAAGCAGAGATCTACATTTTGAGCAAAGATGAGGGCGGACGTCATACTCCATTCTTTCAGGGATATCGCCCACAGTTTTACTTCCGTACGACGGATGTAACAGGTGCATGCGAGCTTCCAGAGGGCACTGAAATGGTGATGCCTGGTGACAATGTAGCAATGACTGTCACCTTGATTGCACCGATTGCCATGAGTGATGGCCTGCGTTTCGCGATTCGCGAAGGTGGCCGTACGGTTGGTGCCGGTGTGGTTTCTAAAATTATTGAATGATCAGGATCAGCGAGTACAAATAATGGCTAGTCAAAGAATACGTATACGCTTGAAAGCATTTGATCACCGACTAATTGATCAGTCGGCTAGAGAAGAGAACAGGTTCTCATGTGAAGGGACCTATCCCGCTTCCAACGAAGAAAGAGCGCTTTACTATTTTGATTTCTCCGCATGTTAATAAAGATGCGCGTGATCAGTATGAGATCAGAACACATAAACGCATGATGGATATCGTTGATCCAACAGATAAAACGGTTGACGCACTGATGCAGCTAGATTTAGCTGCTGGTGTGGATGTTCAAATTAAACTGAACTAATACGTACAGTATAGAGGTTTTAGCAATGTCGATTGGTATCGTCGGTCGTAAATGTGGCATG
>QIJH01000235.1 GCA_003232725.1 Chromatiaceae bacterium
ATAAATCTCTTGTTGATTAAATATGTCTGAAGGTTATCAAAACCGGCCAAGCTAGTTGTCGCCGACCGGCCAGGTTAATTGTCGTCTAATACAGTTTAAAGGTTCGCAAGCCTTCTATGCTCACAACCCACAAATTTTTGATAAAAATCATCCGTCAAGAAGTAAACTTAGTGAGAAAATGAAAAATTCTCCAGCCAGTTTTGAGTACACGTAGTGATCAATAAACTACTTTTTCTAATTGCTGCTATCGTAATATTTGGGCTTGCATTGTTATTTTTCCAAACATTTGGCAATTATGCCTTCTTAATCATGCTCGTTATTATATTTCTTGCGCTAATCGCACGTGTAAAACCTAAATTTAGGGGCAAAGAAAAGTAAGCGCAAAACAAACCACAGGGTTGCGCCTTAATACTTCAGCTGATCCTAGTGTGAGCTAACAGAACACCCAAAATATAAAAATCAGCATCATAAAAAATAGGTCTGGATCGTGTCATATTAGTTTTAAATGGTAGAGAATCACGGGGGATTATTGAGAATCAGCAGCTTCGAAGAGTGATTTTCAGAATTAAAGGGATAACTGTCGCTGTCAGGCAAACAGGTTCCTCGGCAGAGTGTCGATAGAAGGGATAAAGGTTTGATTATCCGCGTTAAGAAAAATAAACCTCACAATTGCGAATACTGGGGGTGCGTTGATACCCCAACGATTAAGCGACCTGCTTCAATTTAAGAAACAAGTAGAAACAAGGGGTCAAGCCGCTTGTTTTATAATATAGGCTTTGCTAGGCTGCGTGAATGCCTCGTCCCATCAGAATCGAATATGAAGATGCTTATTACCATGTGATGAATCGTAGTCGGGATGGTGCTCGACAACCACTATTCCACGATGATGCCTACTTCATGGCTTTTCTCAACACCCTTGCCGAAGCGCAAGCGCGCTTCATGATAGTGATTGGACGCAAAGGTCAATCGCAAAGATTCCAGCGAGTTCATGCAGGCGGTCTTCGATCCACTCACGTCGGTATTCAAAACTGCGTGAAGACACTGAGTCTTTTCCGCATAAAAATGCTCTGCGGAGAGCCTGCCTCACGAAGTGTTTTGGGTACGCAGCGGGAGACACAATGATAATAAGGGGTGCTCTCAAGCGAGACCTGAGAACAGCTAAGTTTGGGCATTGGTCACTCCTTGACGCAATGTTTAGTGGGCACTCATGGTGCAATGCTAACGATATATCCTAATCAGGATGTGTTAGCTTTATTAGCTTCGTGATCAAAATACCCCCCGATGCGCCGGATAGCACGAGAATAAGCCTCCATGGTTTTAGGCTGTAGTCCCTTTAGTCGAAGGTATTGCAGATGTGTTTGATAATCAGACTTGAATATTGCATCGATTGATGGTGTCATGGCGTTTGTAACCACTTGTTCATGGTTGATCAGCCCTCGAAATGAGGGGTGAGGTTACATTTTAAAACAATCAGTGGGCGGAGTGGCTTTTCTCCGCGATAGCGGCTTCGTCCAACAAAAAAATCCAGCGGACAATTTACAGCGTATTTCTTTTGCGTAAAATTCACGGAGCCATCTAAATATTCCTGCTTTTCTGTCGATATCAATAGTGATACTATTATTGAATGGCAAATATTGAAGATATCGTTGATAAAATGAAGCAAACGCCGAAAGGCATACGCTTCTATGAATTAAAGAAAGTTTGCGAGTTCCATTTTGGCTCCCCCAGACAATCTGGTAGCAGCCACTGTATATTTAAAATGCCTTGGCCCGGTGACCCTAGGGTTAATATCCAAAATCACAAGGGCAAAGCGAAGGCGTATCAAGTCAGGCAAGTGCTACTCGCAATAGAAAAGAAGGAATTAGAAGATGGCGCATGATAAAGATAAATATGCTTACCGGGTACTGTGGTCTGAAGAAGACCAAGAATATATTGGCTTGTGCTCTGAGTTGCCAAGCTTAAGCTGGTTAGCGAAGACTCAAGAGAAGGCATTGAAAGGCATTAAAACTCTTGTGGCTGAATGTGTTTCCGATTTAGCAGAAAGTGGTGAAGAAGTACCACAAGCAATATCGGTGAGAAATTATAGTGGAAAATTCATGGTTCGAGTTCCGCCGGAAATTCATCGTCAATTAGCGCTGCAAGCTGCTGAGGCTGGTGTTAGTTTAAATCGAGTTGCTAGTGCTAAATTGGCACACTAACACGCATAACAAGTGTGAAGAGTCCCCCTACAACTGGACAACCTGAGGCGAAGTTAAGCTCTAACATATTTGTTAATCAAGCTCAGGTGGCTTGAGAAATGGTTTGATATTGATAGTAAACCTCATCTGGGGTTAAGTTATCAAGACCTTGATGAAATCGTTCTCGGTTATACCACTCAAACCAGTAGGCTAAACTCTTCTTTACCTCCTTTAGATTGTTGAATGCTCGGGTATAAAGGTGCTCATACTTGATGGTTCGCCAAAGTCGTTCAACGAAAATATTATCGCGATAACAGCCTTTGCCATCCATACCCAAAGCACTTCGTGGGGCAGGCTCTGCTGATCTGGATGTGATGAGCCTTTAGCACGTCGGTGAAGGCTTCACTGGTATAATTGAGTACCCTGGTCAGTATTGAATATCTGTGGGCAGCCATAGTCCTGTATTGCAGCGTCCAATGCCTGAACACAGAAGTCGGCTTCCATCGTATTGGATAGATGCCAGCTGAGCACCTTACGGGAGTGCCAGTCCATGATGACCACCAGATAAGCAAAACCTTTTTCCATCGGCACGTACGTGATGCTGGTCGCGGCTGATAGTAGTAGGTCGAGCGAGGCAGGCCCAACAGCGTACACTGTCGAGTTTTACTCAGGCATTTACGGGGCTCAATTATCTGTTTTCGCACATCAAGACTTAATGATTGAGCTTTCGTGCTAAAAAATCACGTTCCACCGTAAGCGGCCCAATGACCCGATGTAAATCATCAACAACACCATGCTCCTTCTTGCTGCCATGACCTCGGGAAAATAGCTCAGAGGCTTGCTCGGTGAGTTGCTTTTTCCAGGTATTGATCTGGGTAGGATGCAGTCCATGCCGGGCAGCCAGTTGTGGGACAGTTTCATCTCCCCGAACGGCCGCCAGGGCTACTTTTGCTTTAAATTCACTGGAATGCTGTTTACGTTTCTTGCTCATGATTATTGTACTCTCTAATTTGGCATATCAGAGCTTAACAACCTGTCCAGATTTCGGGTACCACTTCAGTTTACGCTGGCGGTTGCGTTTCAACCATCGAAGGTCGCTGCGCAAACACCTCATACCACGCGGCTATGTTTGGTTGCCCATTGCGCCATGTTAAATAAGACAACCTGAAATCAAGGTAACCAAGCGCGGCCGCCAATGATATCTGTGCCATCGTTATTTCATCAGGCAATGTACCAATCTGATACTCTACCTGTTTAAGCGAATTTACGATGCTACCCTGCCAGCGTTCAATACTGCTCTGCGACCGTTCACTTTCATCACGTCGCCCTTCCATCACAATGTTATAGGATGCATCAACAATGCCATCCGCCAACGCCTGCCAGGTGCTCACCAACAGTCGTGAATCGTTACTTGATGGCACAAGCTCACTATCTGTATTTAACGTATCCAGGTATTCACAAATTACCGGGCTGTCATAAACCACTCTGCCATCAGCCAGCACCAATGTCGGTATTTTACCCAGCGGGTTAACACTTTTTAGTTCTGCTGCATCTTCAAATGGGTTACACAAAAAATATTCAACCTCACCATCCAGCCCTTTTTCTAATAGTGTGATTCGTACCTTACGTGAATAAGGGGATGTATTGGTATAAAACAGTTTCATCATTGTTATCCTCTCCTACCTGGAAATGAAATCTCCAACACAACGCAACCGACATCGGTGCTAAACGGACCATGCAGTTCACCCGGTGGACGACTAGCGTAACAACCGGCATCTAACCATTGGTCAAACGCGGTATCATAAAGGCGGCCCCTCACGATAAAAACTTCTTCCGGATAGTCATGACTTTTTTCACCGAATGCGGTGGTATCCGCACCGGGTTGAAAGCGGGTAAGCCGGGTATATTCACCACTCTCTTTGCAGATACTCAAGGTGATTTCATCAACTAATCCTTCTAGCCCTTCTATCGGAAACCATGCATCATCACTTTGCGATAGAAATGCATTCCAGTAAGTTCGTGTTGATTTAGCCATAAGGTCATCTCATTTTTTACAATCGGTCGCGGCTACTTTGATCTTCATCAGGCTTTCACCCTCTTTTCCTTTATAGTGGTAATGGATACTCACGCCGCTATCAAATAGAGGCTTCATCGAAGCCTCAGCACATGCGCCACTGGTAACAACCGGTGCGATGTTTGATTCCAATATGGCAAGATCAAGTTCTGCTTTTGCGTAATTTACCAATGTGTATTCATAGGCCAGCACCTTATTTTTACCACTGACGCCATCCAGCCTGGTCTCGTCATCAAGTTTTAGTGGTGTGTGTTTATTAAGCTGCGTAACAGTCTTAGCCAATAATGCATCAGGCGCTTCAGCTTGCACAGTAAAAGGAATTAACCCGATTAGTATGAATAACATTCTCATTTTAAAATCCTGTTTTTACAATATTTCAGTCAAATCGTAGCTTTATTTTATATCATTCGGGCACTCACAGTTTACTGTGTAATTAGCCAATTATGTTGAGATCTTTGCACGATACAATCACGAATAAAAATGGCTAATATCCGCCTGATTTTCGTTAGAAAACTTGTCAATAACTTGCTACGGTGTGCCCCTTTGGGTATTAACGGCACCCTCTGCCTCAATCAGGCAAATATTAGCGCATTTTTCTTTCGCGCCTGTATCGTGCAAAGGTCTCATGTTATTGATATCAGGCGATTAGTCACTTTATATTCTTACTATTAACCAGTATCTTTACCACCATGCGCTGTGATTACCGAATAACCTGATAATTTATACGCTTAATCCCCCGTTTTACCATGTGATTTAATTTCTGAATGGCGTACAATCGGAGCCCAACGGCTTACCTGATAGTGGCCGTCAACAACTTAAATACTTTTTTGGAGAAGTAAATAATGAGCGAAACACTGGTAGTAATCTCTAAAATCAAAGGCTACATAAAAGAAAAATCTGATGGCATGAGCACTGCGGGTAACTTCGCGCCAGCACTTTCGGATCTCATTCGCACCCGTTGTGATGCTGCTATTGAGAACACGACTAAAGATCGCCGTAATGATGGACCGTGACTTCGAAAGCGATACCGGCACTCATGATGCGTTGGTAGTCACTTCTAAGCTTAAGGCTTATATCAAAGAAAAATCTGACGGCATGAGCACCGCGGGAAATGTTGTGCCTGCACTCTCTGGCATCATTGCAAAGCTATGTGATGAAGCGATTGCGAATGCGCAGAAAGATCGCCGTAAAACGGTGATGGATCGTGATCTCTCTTAAAACAGATTATTGCGCCTAAACAGGAAGCGTTCATATGCCATCATTTGATGTCGTCTCAGAAGTTGATCTGCATGAGGTCAACAACGCCGTTGCCCAGGTCGTTTTGACTTTAAGGGAAGCAATGCTCGTTTTGAGTTGAAGGAAAAAGATTCGCTCATCATGATGCATGCTGAGAGTGCTTTTCAGCTGCAACAGATGACCAGTATCCTGCACAGTAAACTTTCAAAACGTGGCGTCGATCTAGGTTGCCTAAAGACAGATAACGCTGTTACGCAAGGGAAAGAGGTTCACCAGGTACTCAACCTGCAACAGGGGCTAGATTCAGTATTCGCAAAGAAACTGGTAAAGCTGACCAAAGAGTCCAAACTTAAAGTGCAGGCTGCGATTCAGGGTGAAAAAGTTCGTATTACCGGCAAGAAACGTGATGACCTGCAACAGGCCATCGCGCTTTTCCGTGAGTCTGATCTTAAGCTTCCATTACAATATGAGAACTTCCGCGATTAGTTGTAACAAAAGAAAAGGTGGCCTGCTTCGTTAGCCATTGGCAATGAAGCAACCACCACAAAAAAACCCCCGCAATAGCGGGGGTTTTTAACACTCAATCAAGCAAAATTGACTAGTCGTTGTGGTAACCAACAACCCGCTCAACTTCGTTCTTAGAACCCAGAATAACAGGCACACGTTGGTGAATGTCATTGGGCTTGATTTCCATGATACGCTCGTAACCCGTGTGAGATACACCGCCCGCTTGCTCTACGATCATAGACATTGGGTTTGCTTCGTACATGATGCGCAGTTTGCCTGCTTTAGAAGGATCTTTTGTATCTTTTGGATACATGAAGATGCCGCCACGAACCAGGATGCGATGAACTTCCGCTACCATTGAGGCAACCCAGCGCATGTTGAAGTTTTCACCACGTGGACCTTCAGCACCTTGCATACACTCCTCAACGTATTTTTGAACTGGCGCTTCCCAGAAACGTTGGTTAGATGAGTTGATCGCAAACTCACGTGTATCTTCAGGAATAGTCATGTTTGGATGGGTCAGGATGAATTCACCGATGTTGCGATCCAGAGTAAAACCATTTACACCATTACCTGTTGTTAAAACCAACATTGTAGAAGGGCCGTACAGTGCGTAACCAGCACAGATTTGCTCTGTTCCAGGGATTAGAAAATCTTCTTTAGTTGGGTTTTCGATACCTTCCGGGCACTTAGTGATTGAGAAGATAGTACCCACAGAGATGTTTACGTCGATGTTTGAAGATCCGTCCAACGGATCGAAAGACATCAGGTATTTTCCTTTTGGGTATTGTGCAGGAATTGGGTAAATGTCGTCTTCTTCTTCAGACGCCATGGCTGCCAGGTGACCTGCCCATTCGTTAGAGGCAATGAATACATCATTAGTGATGATGTCTAGCTTCTTCTGAGTTTCGCCTTGAATATTTTCAGTTTCTGCAGCACCAGACATGCCGTTAATAGCGCCTTTCTCAACCAGATCGTTTAGCAGTGAAGTGAAGTCACCAGTTGCCTCTGGTAGACGACGCTGCTCTTCGATGATGAACTGAGTTACGGATACACCGTTGTGCATAACGTTATTCCTTAAATATATGGGTTAAAACTAAAGCCAAGAAATTTTTGTGGAGGGTTATTATCCCGGTTTCTACCCGGAAAATAAAGGGATAGCCTATATTGCTAGCTTTCACTGAATTTCATCTGCCGTTATACTGTTTTTTTATGGGCCTGATATTTTTCAGATCCATCGACTTAAAACCAGCTATAAACTATAAAAATCAATTACTTAAGGTAACTAGCCACGTGTTGATCCACCCTAATATTGACCCTGTTGCGCTTGATCTCGGCATCGTGAAGATTCACTGGTACGGCTTAATGTACCTGGCTGCATTTGTATCTGCATGGTGGCTTGGCTCACTCCGCACGCGAAAACCAGGTGCATTATTTACACCAGAACAGATTAGTGACCTGATCTTCTACGGCGCAATTGGCGTGGTCGCCGGTGGCCGCCTTGGCTATATCCTTTTTTACGATCTCAGTAGTCGCCTTGAAGACCCCATTACTATTCTTTATGTGTGGCAAGGCGGCATGTCATTCCATGGTGGCCTGCTGGGTGTATTAGTCGCCATGTTGCTGTTTGCACGAAAAACCAATACGACCTTTTTTCAGGTGACTGATTTTATTGCACCACTAGTACCACTGGGCCTTGGTGCAGGCCGCATCGGTAACTTCATTAATGGCGAACTATGGGGTCGCGTCTCTGACGTTCCGTGGGCGATGGCACCACGCGAAGGGTTAGCAGCGCGTCACCCCTCACAACTTTATGAGGCCTTGCTTGAAGGGCTTGTGCTGTTTGCTATCTTATGGCTCTATTCAAGAAAACCACGGCCAACAATGGCGGTCTCTGGTATGTTTCTGCTGTTTTACGGCATCTTTCGCTCCTTTGTCGAATTTTTTAGAACACCGGATGAGCATATTGGCTTTCTTGCATTTGAGTGGCTCACGATGGGACAGCTCCTTTCCGCACCGATGATCCTCGCTGGGTTCGCCTTGCTGCTCTGGGCATACAAAAAATCTGAAAAAAAAACATAGTGGACAATTAATTTTATGCAGCAGTATTTAGACCTGTTACAACATGTCAAAACTAACGGTACTTATAAAGATGACCGTACCGGTACCGGCACCAAAAGTGTGTTTGGTTATCAGATGCGCTTTGATCTGAATGAAGGTTTTCCGCTCGTCACCACTAAAAAATGTCACCTGCGCAGCATCATCCATGAACTTCTGTGGTTTCTCTCTGGCGACACTAATATCAAATACCTGAAAGATAATGGCGTTAAGATCTGGGATGAATGGGCAGATGAAGCGGGTAACCTTGGTCCCGTCTATGGATCTCAGTGGCGTTCATGGCCAACGCCCAATGGTAAAAAGATTGACCAAATTTCAAATCTAATGGAACAGATCAAAAATAATCCTGATTCACGTCGCTTGATTGTCTCTGCATGGAATGTCGGTGAGATTGAAAACATGGCGCTGCCACCTTGCCACGCCTTTTTTCAATTTTATGTTGCCGATGGTAAGCTCTCATGCCAGCTCTACCAACGCAGTGCCGATATCTTTCTGGGTGTCCCTTTCAATATTGCATCATATGCTGTGCTCACAATGATGATTGCCCAGGTGACAGGATTAAAGGCAGGTGAATTTATCCACACACTGGGTGATGCACATATCTATTCTAACCACTTAGAACAGGCTGATCTTCAATTAAGCCGCACACCTTATCCGTTACCCACGATGAAAATTAACGCTGAAATAAAGTCTATTTTTGATTTTAAATTTGAAGACTTTGAACTGTCCGGCTATGAATCACACCCGCATATAAAAGAAATAGTGATGATTTCATTAATCGCAGCGATGGCATCCAATCGTGTCATCGGTCTTAACAATACACTGCCGTGGCATCTACCCGCTGATTTCAAACACTTTAAAGCGGTCACGATGGGTAAACCTATTTTGATGGGTCGCAAGACCTATGAATCAATCGGGCGTCCGCTAGCGGGTAGAAAAAATATTATTATCACTCATAACACTTCATATTCTGTAGACGGTTGTATTGTTGTCAACAGCATTGATGAAGCACTGGCTCAAACAAAAGAAGATGCCGAAGTGATGGTGATAGGCGGGGCCACTTTTTATCAACAAACGCTACCCATTGCTCAGCGGATCTACCTCACTATCATCCATCATGAATTCGAAGGTGATGCATACTTTGTTGACTTGGATAACACAACCTGGAAATCGATAGATCGTCTGGATTGTGAGCCAGATGAAGAAAACCGCTACCCGTATAGCTTCCTTACACTTGAACGTCAGGCATAAAAAAAGAGACCTAAGGTCTCCTTTTTAACTGCGCCATTTTCAGATAAACAATCAATGTATACGTTTTTCACCCTGATTTTTCTCTGCGGCCGCTTCAGCCACTAATTCTTCTGGAACAGTTTCTTCAACTTTTGTTTTAACAGCTTCTTTTTCTTCAGCGCTTTCAACGGTATCTGCATCTACTTTTATCTGTTCAACTTCTGTTTCAGCCGTTGCTGTTTCTACTATCGTATCTGCTCTGTCCACTGTTTTTTCATCGGTTGCTTCAACTGTTGATGTTGATGAATTATCATTTGCAGCCGCTTCAGTACTACTCGGCACCTCTTTGGTTACGGCTGATTCTGTTACCTCTTCAGCTTGTGCTTCCAGTGCATCTTTATCATTCATTGACTCTAACTGTAGGGCGCCACTGCAAAGTGTCTGTGCACCACCAGCAAGGTGGGTGTGAACATTGCGATAATTATCTGTCATCGAGTTCACAAGCTCTGCCGTTTTGGTAAAGTGTTGAGTCACTTCAACCTTATATGCATCAAATTCAGACTGAACCTGATCAAGTGAATCTTTTAATTGCTGAGCTTCCTGAAACGGTGCATTGGTTGCCCTGCCAAAAAGCAGGCCACATACCACGCCCAGTATCAGGCAAAAAATTGCCACGAGTGCTGCTGTCATATCCGCTCTCCCCCAAAGTAAACTGACGCAAAAGCAAAGCTTATGTGGATGTGCGGCAACGGTCAAGCGATGTCACCTCTATCCTTAAATAAACTTTAAATGTAACTACTCAGCGAGTAGTCAAAATTAACAGTGACTGCTCAGGTCGCCCATGAAACCCACGACCTATCGTTCCAGATGAGCGCAACGAGTAAACATTAATTGACTCGTTACAACCAGGTTGTGGTTAATTACACATCCAGATTTGCAACCGATAGTGCATGCTTTTCGATAAACTCACGGCGCGGCTCAACATGGTCACCCATCAGCGTCGTAAAGATCTCATCCGCCGCAACGACATCCTCAATTTTCACCTGTAGTAGACGGCGCGTACTGGAATCCATCGTGGTTTCCCATAACTGATCGGGGTTCATTTCACCCAGTCCTTTATAACGTTGAATTTGCTGACCACGTTTTGCATCTACCATCAACCACTGATAAACCTCTTTAAACGAGCTAACTTCCTGTTTGCGTTCACCACGGCCAATCGTGGCGCCCTTCCCAATCAGACCCATTAGCTTCTCGCCAAGTTCTGACATCGTACGATATTCCCCTGAATCAAAGAACTCACTATTCAGTGTTCTAACGGTTGCAACACCATGAATGTATTCACTAATATCTGCTTTCCAAGTGAGATCATCGTCATCCTGATTAAGAGTAATCTCATAACGGGCAGCTTTATTGTCACTATTGTTAAGTCTTATTAAAAGTTCATCAAACCAGTTCTTTACGATATCTGCATTCAGCAGCATCTCACCCTTAAGCGGTTCCATATAGATTATCTTTTCGAGAACATTCGCACTCACTCGTTTCGACATACGCTGAACAGTACTCATCACAGACATGTAGCGTTGTGATAAATCGGACAAGGCCTCTTCACTGATAGCGGGAAGTCCTTCAGCTACAGAGAGTTTTGCACCATCAAGAGCACTTTGTAACAGGTAGTTATTTAACTCATTATCATCTTTAACATAACGCTCTTGCTTGCCCCTCTTAACCTTATACAGTGGTGGCTGGGCAATATAGACATGACCGCGTTCAATCAGCTCATTCATTTGCCGATAAAAGAATGTCAATATAAGTGTTCTAATATGTGATCCATCGACATCCGCATCCGTCATAATGATAATGCGGTGATAGCGTAATTTGTCGGGAAAATACTCTTCTTTTCCGATACCACAACCCAACGCTGTAATCAGGGTGCCAATCTCAACTGAAGATAACACCTTGTCAAACCTGGCTTTTTCGACATTTAAGATTTTACCTTTAAGCGGCAAAATAGCCTGATTTCGTCGATCTCTACCTTGCTTTGCTGAACCACCCGCAGAATCACCCTCCACCAGAAATAGTTCTGAAAGGGCTGGATCTTTCTCCTGACAATCCGCTAACTTGCCCGGCAGGCCCGCAATATCAAGTACCCCTTTACGACGTGTCATCTCACGTGCCTTTCGCGCAGCTTCACGCGCACGAGCGGCATCCACAACCTTGGCGGTGATCGCTTTTGCATCAGATGGGTTTTCAAGCAGGAAATCTTGTAACTTTGTCGAGACAACCGACTCAACAATGGGCCTCACCTCAGATGAAACCAGTTTTTCTTTTGTTTGTGATGAAAATTTAGGGTCCGGTACCTTCACAGATAGGACTGCCGTCAACCCTTCACGTGAATCATCTCCGGTAGTCGCAACCTTTGCATTTTTAGCCATGCGGCCATTATCGATATAACTATTAATGGTACGTGTCAGCGCAGCGCGAAAACCGGCTAAATGGGTTCCACCATCGTGTTGCGGAATATTATTGGTAAAACAGAAGACATTTTCCTGATAGGAGTCATTCCACTGCATCGCCACTTCAACCACCACATCATCTTTTTCAATACTGAAATAATTAACTGTCTTATGTAACGGTGTCTTGTTTTTATTCAGATGCCCTACAAAGGCCTTGATTCCACCTTCATATTCAAAAACATCACTTTTATCCAACGCTTCATCACTTAATTTGATACAAACGCCGCTATTTAAAAACGAAAGCTCACGCAAACGCTTGGATAAAATGTCGTAATGAAAGTCCGTTGTGCCAAAAATATCAGTACTAGGCTTAAAACGAACTTCTGTGCCACTCTGTTCTGTTTCACCGATGGGTGACAATGGCGCAACAGGATTACCCAAACGATATTCCTGTTGGTAAATCTCGCCATTACGACGAATCGTTAATCGCAGCTCTGCAGATAATGCGTTGACCACAGAGACACCAACACCATGTAAACCACCAGAAACTTTATACGTATTGTCATCAAACTTACCGCCAGCATGAAGAACCGTCATAATCACTTCAGCTGCAGAAATCCCCTCTTCCTCATGTATATCAACCGGGATACCACGGCCATTATCAGAAACGGTCACAGCACCATCACTGTGGATGATCACTTCAATTGCAGAACAAAAACCCGCTAGGGCCTCATCAATCGCATTATCGACGACTTCAAAAACCATATGATGCAGACCTGTGCCATCGTCTGTATCGCCGATATACATCCCAGGACGTTTTCGTACCGCATCCAGCCCTTTTAAGACCTTGATTCTAGAAGAATCATAACTTTGATCGTCTGTCATTCTGTGGCGTCATCCAAAAAAAAACCATTATAGCACCTCTGAGACCATGCCACGTTCCACGTGAAACGTCTTGGATTCTGACAGGAAATCACTGTCTAATAATGTCAGATCGGGTGTGGTGACAAAAACCTGAGTATCTAGTTCATCTAAAACCGATAACAAGTTTGCTATATGCCTTGCATCCAGCTCAGCGGTTAGATCATCAATTAAAAAAATAGAACCGCGATCCGCTATCTGTGAATATAGTGCTGCTTGAGCAATATAGAGAGAGCAGACCAGTAGTTTTTGCTCTCCACGTGAAACATACTCATGCAATGGCATTCCGTTAATCTTAAACGAGACATCTGCACGATGTGGGCCTCGTTGCGTATATCCCATTATACGATCTTTTTCGAGCGATGAGCGCAGCAAATCCAGATAATCATCTTTTTCAGACCAACCACGACGATAATCGACTTTTATCTCTCCATCAATGACTAATAACCTGTTTACGAAGCGATTAAATAGTAATACAAATTTATCAAGATACTGCCTGCGGTGAGTATCAATCAATTTTGCATTTTCACTTAGTTCTATATCCCAGTGCTCGATAGCACTCCATTGGCCTCGTTGCGATAACACAGCATTACGTTGTTTTAACGAACGATTAAAGTTTTGCCAAGTACTTAGAAAGCACTGTTCCACGTGAAACACACCCCAATCTAAAAAGGCACGTCGATATTTAGGGCTCTGAGTAAAAACACGCTGACTTTCTTGATGGATAATTACAACAGGCAGGTAGGCCGCCAATTCAGATGCTTTTTTAAGACGATGCCCATCCGCTTTAAAGATATTTTTACGATCTTTATATTCCAGCCCTATTGGAATTGAACGAACATCATTGCCAGATAATTTTGCATAGACTCCCATCCCGCTTTGATCTTGTGTTGGAATATTTGAAAAACGGTGTGTACGGAATGACTTTCCACATGACAATAGGTAGATCGACTCCAATAAGCTTGTTTTACCACTGCCATTTTCACCACTAACGATGTTGAATTTAGGGGATAGTTTTAGAGAAACTTCGGATAAATTTCGAACATTACGAATATCAAGGTGTTCAAGCCACATAACACACTAACACCTTTGCTAAAGATATATTGATTATAGCCTCATTGGCATAACAACATATTTGCAGCCACTATCACTTTGAGGTTGAATCATACAACAGCTATTAGCATCAGAAAGTAACAGTAAAACATTTTCAGTAGTACAGGCAGAAACGGCGTCCATTAAGTAAGTAACGTTAAATCCAATTTCAAGGTTAGGGCCATTATAGTCAACAATAACCTCCTCTTCAGCCTCTTCCTGTTCTGGATTATGAGCAAATATACGCAGTAATCCGTTGCTGAATTGCAGCCTCACACCTCGATATTTTTCATTGGAAAGGATCGAAACACGACTAAGCGCCTGCTTTAATTCACTTTTATCGCAGATAACAGTCTTATCACCACCATCTGGCAATACATTTTGATAATCTGGAAAACGACCATCTATCAGCTTAGAAGTGAAATTAACACCATCAGTAGTAACTCGAATATAGTTTGACCCCATCTGAATTTTTGCTATTGAATCAGTCTCTTCAAGTAAACGAGCAATTTCCATAACACCTTTTCTAGGAATAATAACTTGTTGGCTTTCAGCTTGAGGCACATCAAATGACTGCTCGCAAAGAGCTAAACGATGGCCGTCAGTTGCAACAAGTTTTAATGCATTTGAACTAATTTCTAACAACATGCCATTTAAATAATAACGAACATCTTGATGTGCCATGGCAAACTGAGTGCGTTCAATGGCTTGTTTTAATTCAGTCTGTGGGATTGAGAATTCAAGAAGATCTTTGTTTGCATCAATCCCTGGGAAATCATCAGATGGTAATGTTGATAGTACAAAGCGACTCTTGCCAGCCCTAACAATGGCACGATCACCATCGGTTGTCAGGTTAATATCAACACCATCTGGCAGCGCTTTGCAAATATCCATGAATTTACGAGCTGGTATTGTAATCTCTCCTGCTTTCCCTTTAACCTGATCAATTAAGTTAACTTGAATTGACATCTCAACTTCTAAATCAGTTGCTGTCATCTGTAACCGACCGCTTTCAATTTTAACCAGTATATTTGAAAGTATCGGTAATGTTTGTCGTCGTTCAACAACACCACTTACCATTTGAAGAGGTCTGATTAATGATTCGCGTTGGATAGTAAATTTCATAATTAAATATTATGTACTTTTGTTATTGTTACTATTAAGGAGCCGGTTTTTTTGCTTAAATTATTTAAAAATTGTTATAATTCAATATCTTATATTGTTATTAAGTTGTGTTTATCTATGCGTAAATCAGGTTAATAATAACTGAATTAGCTGTGGATAAATATCGAGTTATCAACAGGCAGATAGTTGTTCACAAGATATATACATCATGTTGATAGTGTTCTCAACAGATTGGCATAGTCTTCATTAATACGTAAATCACTTTCTTTTAATTCTTTTACTTTACGACAGCCATGTAACACAGTGGTGTGGTCGCGCCCACCAAAGGCATCACCAATTTCAGGTAGGCTATGACTTGTCAGCTCTTTTGACAGTGCCATTGCGACTTGACGAGGGCGAGCGACGGAACGAGAGCGCCGTTTGGATAAAAGGTCTGCTACTCTGATTTTGTAGTAGTCGGCAACCGTTTTTTGAATATTTTCGATAGTGACTAACTTGTCCTGTATTGCCAGCAGGTCTTTAAGCGCTTCTTTGGTGAAATCGACTGTAATAGCCTGACCAGTAAAACGTGATGTGGCAATCACACGGCGCATGGCACCCTCAAGTTCACGAACATTAGAACGAATGCGTTTAGCAATAAAAAAGGCAACTTCTTGACTAAGTTCTACGCGTGACTGAGCTGCTTTACTGATCAGGATCGCAACACTGGTTTCGAGTTCAGGTGGCTCGATCAATGCTGTTAATCCCCAGCCAAAACGAGATTTAAGGCGCTCTTCCAACCCTCCGACTTCTTTAGGGTAACGATCACAGGTCATGATCACCTGTTTCTGCCCCTCTAATAATGCATTGAAGGTATGAAAGAACTCTTCCTGAGAACGTTCTTTTTTTGCAAAAAATTGAATATCATCAATCAGTAAGGCATCGACAGAGCGGTAGTAACGTTTAAAGTCATTGATCGCGTTGTGCTGAAGGCCCCTCACCATATCACCAACGAAACGCTCTGAATGGATGTAAACCACACGTGCCTTTGGGTTTTTTGCAATCATTGAATTGCCGACGGCATGCATCAGGTGTGTTTTACCAAGACCAGAATCACCGTAAATAAAAAGTGGGTTATAGGCCCCACCTGGATTTTCGGCAACCTGTGCAGCGGCAGCGCGCGCTAACTGGTTTGATTTACCCTCAACAAATGATTCAAAAGTAAAAGCGGGTTGCAGGCTTGATACATGGTTGATCTCAATGCCAGCCGTTTTTGGTGCAAATGAAGCCGGCTCTTTCTTCTTTGACGGTGCAGTACTGACTTTAGGCGCAGTCTTTGGCTCAGCGCCAATTTTTTTAGTGCCGATTTCTAAGCTGATACTGATTGGTTCAGTAGTGCCATTGAACTTATTTAAGATGGCGGTGATTTTTTCGAGAAAACGCTCTTTAACCCAATCAAGGACAAAACGGTTTGGTGCTAAAATCAGTAAAGAATCAGCAGTTTCAACCACATGCAGCGGTCTTATCCATGTATTGAATTGTTGTGCGGAAAGTTCGCTTTCAAGGTGATCAAGGCACTTTTTCCAAAGCGATAACGCCACTGGTTTCTCCAGATGAATTGTGGTCAGTACAAGATTTGAGAGATGAGATTCTATACCTGTTCCAAAGATGAGGCTAGCAGCAACATTAAAGACGGTAATCACGGTAACAATATTGACATACAGGGGGGTAAATAGGTATCCTGCCCTGCTTTGTTTTACTGCCTGACCAAGCAGGTTTTTGGTTTTAATCGATTTTAACGGACGATATACAGATGAAACGCACATTTCAACCCAGTAACATTAAACGTAAACGTACCCACGGTTTTCGCGCACGCATGAGCACGCCTGGTGGTCGCGCGGTGATTAGAAGAAGACGCGCTAAAGGTCGTGTACGTCTTAGTGCTTAATAGTTAATAAAAATTATAATAAAAACAGACCACTAGCCTGTTGAAAGAAATATATAGCCGAGAATATCGACTGACAAAACCGCAAGAGTTTCAGTTTGTATTTCAGAAAGCACGAAAGATTCCAGTGAAAATGACTTGGGTCACCCGAGGCTTGGTTTAATTGTTTCAAAAAAGTGCTCAAAGCTGGCTGTTGAACGTAACCGTTTTAAACGGGTAGTGAGAGAGCGGTTCAGGCGGGAAAAAGAGAGGATTGGAGGATATGACGTTTTAGTCATTGCACGTCCTGGACTGGCTAAAAAAAATAACAGACGCCTGGACAGTGCATTAGAGAGGCTCTGGACAACACTGGCAACATGAAAACGACGTTCTTATTACTGATCAGGTTTTATCGTTACTGCATAAGCCCTCTATTCGGAAGTAATTGTCGTTACTACCCTACTTGCTCGAGTTATGCGCAGGAAGCGATCACAAGCTTTGGTGCTGTTAAGGGCGGATGGATGTCGTTACGCCGGATCTGTCGTTGTCATCCGTGGCATGAGGGTGGCGTAGATTTAGTACCAGAAAATAAAAATTTAAAATAGTGCTGGCTTGATAATCCTATATATTATCGTTTCCTGGCAATATTAAACCGAGCAGCAACAGTAGAATGACAAATCATCATGGATAACCAAAGAACCATCCTCTTTTTTGTGCTCTCATTTGTTTTGCTGCTGATATGGCAGGCATGGCAAGAAGATTACGTCGTGCCGAAGGCAACACCCATCTCCACGCCTGTTATCTCTGCACTGCCTGATCAAGGAGCTGCGGCACAACTTGAAGTGCCACAGGGTCAATCAGCGGCTGCGACCCAAGATCGTCCGGCAATGACATCAGCACCAGCAGTGAAACCGGGTGTTGCGCCAATGAGCCAGGTACTCAATTCGGACAAACGTATTCATGTCACCACGGACCTTTACGATATTGAGATTGATACTGTTGGTGGTGATCTACGAAAAGTAAACCTGCTCACCTACCCGGTGGCGGCGAGTCAGCCAGATATCCCATTTAAGTTAATGGAAGACAAAGGCTTTAGGCTTTTTATTGCGCAGAGTGGCCTGCTCTCTGGCAACTCGGCACCGGATCATCACGCCATCTATGAAGCAGAGCAACTTGATTACACCCTTTCTGGTTCAAGCAATGAAATAAAAGTGCCGCTTCGCTGGGTCAGTGACGATGGCATTACCGTGATCAAAACCTATACCTTTAAACGCGATAGTTTTTTGATCGAAGTTGAACATGAGATTATTAATAGCAGTGGTGAAGCGTGGCGTGGTCATCAATATCGTCAGCTACAGCGTACCGCCGCCGCTGATAGTGAAAGTTCATTTTTTATACACACCTATACTGGTGGCGTGATCTTTAGTGAAGAAGAGAGTTATGAAAAAATTCACTTTAGTGATATGGAAGATGAAAATCTTGCGCGTGATATCGATGGTGGCTGGGCGGCGGTCATTCAGCACTACTTTGTTGGTGCGTGGATTCCAAATGAAAACGAAGTTAACCACTATTACACTAAGGCACTTGATGATGGCCGCTATACCCTTGGTCTTGTTTCACCAGAGGTTCAAGTTGAACCGGGTGCAGCCAACATCTTTTCAAGTAGGTTGTATGTCGGTTCTAAAACGCAGGAGCGTTTAGAACCTGTTGCGAATGGACTTGTATTGACGGTTGATTATGGCATCTTGACGTTGATCGCAGAACCACTTTTTTGGTTGCTGAAATTTTTCTATGACTGGATCGGTAACTGGGGTTGGGCGATTATCGGTGTCACACTGGTGATCAAGCTTGTGTTTTATAAGCTCTCTGAAAAGAGTTATCGCTCAATGGCGAACATGCGCAAGGTGACACCAAAGATCACGGCGATTCGTGAACGTTTTATTGATGACCGCCAACGCATGAGCCAAGCGATGATGGAGCTCTATAAAAAAGAGAAGATCAACCCGATGGGTGGTTGTTTGCCAATGTTGGTTCAGATCCCGGTCTTTATCGCGCTTTACTGGGTACTGCTGGAAAGTGTTGAACTTCGTCAGGCAACCTTCATTTTTTGGCTTGATGATCTCTCAACAAAAGATCCGTTCTATGTGTTGCCATTGTTGATGGGGTTAACGATGTACATTCAGCAGCAGCTGAATCCGAAGCCACCTGACCCAATGCAGGCGAAGATCATGGCGGCACTGCCGTTTATCTTTACCCTCTTCTTTGCGTTCTTCCCATCTGGGCTGGTGCTTTACTGGGTGGTCAACGCAATCCTCTCGATCTTGCAGCAGTGGTACATTACCCGTCGCATCGACATGGGGTTGGATAATGATGACGACGATAAAAAGAAAGATAAAAAAGAGAAGGGTAAAGGTAAAAAGAAAGATAAACCTAAGTCACCACCTAAGGCATTAGAAGCTGCCAGTGATTAATTGGCGCTTAACTTAAAGGGCTGTTCGAAAGAATAGCCCTTTTTTATTGATAGCCATTCAACGTACAATCGATCAAATGTTAAATGAGAACGATACCATTGCAGCAATAGCCACCGCACCTGGACGCGGTGGTGTTGGTATTGTGCGCGTCTCGGGTAAACAGGCCGTTACGATTGCGCAGCAGGTACTCGGCAAGCGCCCTGCCCCACGCCATGCAGACTATCTGAATTTCAGGGGTGCCGATGGTGATGTGATTGATGCCGGTATCGCCTTACTATTTATCGCGCCGCATTCATTTACCGGTGAAGATATTTTAGAACTGCAAGGCCATGGTGGCCCAGTGGTATTAGATATGTTGTTGCAACGTGTGGTTGAACTCGGTGCACGCCTCGCAAGACCGGGTGAATTTTCAGAACGGGCCTATCTCAATGATAAACTTGATTTGGCCCAGACGGAAGCGATCGCCGATCTGATCGACTGTACCTCGCAACAGGCCGCCCGTTCGGCACTGCGTTCACTGCAGGGTGAGTTTTCAATGCAGGTGAATGCATTGTTGCAACAGTTGATAGAAGTGCGCGTCTATGTCGAATCCGCGCTCGACTTCCCTGAAGAAGAGATCGACTTTCTCAGTGATGGCAACGTGCTGGAGATGGTCAACAACGTTATCAACACCCACCGCAATATTATGCAGTCGGCACAACAAGGTGTATTGCTACGTGATGGCATGAATGTGGTCATTGTCGGAAAACCTAACGCCGGTAAATCGAGTCTGCTCAATGCACTTGCCAGTCGCGAAGCGGCCATCGTGACTGATATTGCAGGTACGACGCGTGATGTATTGCGCGAACAGATCACCATCGATGGCCTACCACTTCAAATCATCGATACCGCCGGACTGCATGATAGTGATGACGTGGTTGAAAAACTTGGCATCGAACGCGCTTATCAGGAGATCGAAAAGGCTGATGCCATTTTATTACTGCTCGATGATAGTCATGACGCAGAAAGTGAACGCAAAGAGATGATTGTAAAACTGCCTGATGGTTGTGACTACAGCGTGCTCTATAACAAGATTGATCTCAGTGAAAGAAAAGCGAGCAGCGAAGTGGTGAATGGCATCCGTCAGATCGCACTCTCAGCAAAAGGTGGTGAAGGGGTTGACCTGCTATGTGAACACCTTAAACAGAAGATGGGTTACAACAGTACCGCCGAAGGTGTCTTCATGGCAAGACGCAGACATCTTGATGCACTACAACGTGTTGAAGTGAATCTATTCACAGGCAAAGAACAGTTAGAGCATCGTTATTCTGGTGAATTGCTTGCCGAAGAACTGCGCCAGGCACAACAGGCCTTGGGTGAGATCACAGGAGAGTTTAGTAGTGATGATCTACTGGGTGAAATTTTTGCCAGCTTCTGTATTGGTAAGTAACAGAGAAGACACACCATTTAGGTGGAACTATTAATAAATAAAATTAGTAGAATAGCCCAGGATTCAATATTTTTTGGCATATAGTCTATATATCAACTATTCTCCAAGATGATGTGTCATCTAACATAGCAGACAGTAGCGATAAGTGTGGCTGGCATCATTGTTTAGCTTTTTTATATCATTAACCGAACACCGGGAGTCTATAGCGAATGTTGCAGGAGAAAAAACGACAGGATTATGGAGAAGACCCACTGGCTGTTCGGGAGTCAGATAAGTATCAGGAAGAGTATGTTCATTCATTTGTCGATAAATGGGATGAATTGATCGACTGGGATGGACGTGCCGAGGCGGAAGGCAGTTTTTTTATTGAAAAACTAAAAGCGCATGGCGCTAAAAAGATACTCGACGTTGCGACAGGCACTGGTTTTCACTCTGTGCAATTATTACGCGCTGGATTCGAAGTGACAAGCGTTGATGGCAGCCCAGTGATGTTGGCCAAGGCATTTGAGAATGCGCGTAAGCGTGGGCACATTCTGCAGACGATTCAGGCAGACTGGCGTTTCCTTAACCGCAGCGTTCATGATCTCTATGATGCCGTCGTTTGTCTGGGAAATTCATTTACCCACCTTCATCATGAAAATGATCGGCGCAAGGCGTTGGCAGAGTACTACGCAACGTTGCGCCACGATGGAATCTTGATCCTTGATCAGCGTAACTATGATGCTATTCTTGATAAACAGATCGAACCGACACACAACTATTATTACTGTGGTGACAACGTTTCCGCTACACCAGAGCATGTGGACGAAGCATTGGCGCGCTTTCGCTACAATTTTAATGACGGTTCAGAGTTTCACCTCAACATGTTCCCACTGCGTAAGGCCTATATGCAGCGCTTGATGAAAGAGGTGGGTTTTCAGCGTGTTACTACCTATGGTGATTTCCAGGAAACTTACCGCGAGTCTGAGCCCGACTTCTTTATTCACGTTGCGGAGAAGAAATATATCCCAACGGAGGAGATGGAATGAGTCAGCAGTACTCATCGGCAGTCAAAATTGCTAAGGAATACTACAACAGCGATGATGCCGATAATTTCTATTTCCATATCTGGGGCGGCGAAGATATTCACATTGGCCTCTATCATGAGAATAACGAAGATATTGCTATCGCAAGTCAACGCACGGTGGCAACGATGGCGCAACGTATCATCGATATCAAGCCGCACGCTCGTGTGATCGACCTCGGTGCTGGATATGGTGGTGCAGCGCGCTGGCTTGCGAAGCGTTTTGATTGCAATGTCACCTGTATCAATCTCAGTGAGGCACAGAATCAGCGTAACCTGGTGCAATCTAAGATTGCCAAATTGGCTGACAAGATCGAGGTGCATGATGCCAGTTTTGAAGCGATTCCCTGTCAGGATAGTGGTTTCGACATCGCGTGGTCGCAGGATGCCATCCTTCACTCCGGGCATCGCAGCCAGGTGATGGATGAGATCGACCGAGTGTTGAAACCGGGTGGCGAGATCATCATGACCGACCCAATGCAGGCCGATGAATGTCCCGAAGGCGTTTTACAGCCGGTACTGGAACGCATACATCTTGATACCCTTGGTTCATTCGCCTTCTATCGACAGGAAGCCGAACGCCTTGGTTGGGAAGTCATCAACATTGAAGACCTCACTGATCAGTTGGTGCGTCACTATAGCCGTGTCAGGGATAATTTAATTGCCCGCCGTGATGAGCTGGAAAAACATGTGTCGAGTGAATACATCGAACGAATGATAGTGGGGCTTGGCCACTGGATTGATGCCGGTAACAACGGTTATCTCGCCTGGGGTATCATGCATTTCCGCAAACCGCAGTAGCAACAGAATGGCTAACCGAATACATTTGTGGCGCTATCATAATCGTCAGGGGAAGCCCCTGCTAGTACTCAATCCGGTTGTTTTTGTTAGTAGCACGCTGCTAATATTTTCTTTTGTGGTACTGGCCCTGCTATCGCTCGATCAGTTTTCAGATATTGTTACCACACTGCAAAATAGTATCGGAAACAATTTTGGCTGGCTGTTTGTACTCACCGTCAACCTGATACTCGGTTACATACTATTTCTGGCACTCTCGCCTTATGGTGCCATCAGGCTGGGTGGCAAGGATGCAACACCCACGTTTAGCCGCACTGCCTGGTTTTCAATGCTTTTTTCCGCAGGTATGGGCATTGGACTGATGTTTTATAGCATCGCCGAACCGATGTATCACCTCGTTACACCGCCACATGGTGCAGAACCCAATTCAGTGGCTGCCTATGAAGATGCGATCAAGACCACTTTTCTTCACTGGGGGCTGCATGCATGGGGGATCTATACACTGATGGGTTTAGGGCTTGCATATTTTGCCTATAACCATCACCAGCCATTGAGTATCCGCGCAATTTTCTATCCCCTGCTGGGTGAACAAACGTACCGCTGGCCAGGACATGTGATCGATACCATTGCAGCCGTTGCGACACTATTCGGTGTCGCGACTTCACTAGGGCTGGGTGTGTTACAGATTAACGCGGGTTTAAATCACCTGTATGAAGTGCCGGTGAGTCCAGCAGTACAGGTCGGCTTGATCGTCTTCATCACGATGATTGCAACGCTGTCTGTCGTGTTAGGGGTTAAAAAAGGGATCAAACGCCTGTCAGAAGCCAATATGGTGATGGCGATATTGTTGCTGCTGTTTGTATTGTTGATTGGCCCAACACTCTTTATCTTAAATGGCCTGGTGGAGAACACCGGCCTCTATCTGGGAAATATATTCCAGTTAGCCTTCTGGAATGAGACCTATACTCAGGGCAACTGGCAGAATGGCTGGACGGTTTTTTACTGGGGGTGGTGGATAGCCTGGGCCCCATTTGTCGGCATGTTTATCGCACGCATTTCGAAAGGGCGTACCATCCGAGAGTTTATCGGTGGGGTATTGCTGGTCGCTACCCTGCTCACCTTTGTCTGGTTAACCGTCTTCGGTAATGCAGCACTGTATATCGAGTTGAATGGCCCCGGTGGTCTTGCAAGTGCCGTGGCTGAAGATATTGCGCGTGCGTTATTTATCTTTTTAGAGCAGCTGCCCGCGAGTGTCGGAATACAATTTCCAGCGCAGCTAACAACCGTTATTGGCACGCTCGCCTGCCTTGTTGTGGTCACCTTTTTTGTCACTTCATCTGATTCCGGTTCATTGGTAATCGATATAATCACTGCCGGTGGCCACCCGCATCCACCGGTTGCACAGCGGATCTACTGGGCAAGTATGGAAGGAATCGTGGCTGCCATTTTACTGGTGGGTGGTGGTTTAACTGCGCTGCAGACAGCTGCAATATCAACCGGGCTCCCCTTTTTGTTTTTAATGTTATTGATGATCTACAGTCTGCATAAGGCGCTAGCCAATGATCCTGAAAAGGTGGTGACACGAGGCTAGCAATGAGGCACTTTAGATTACGACATTGTCTAGTGCAGCCAGCATAATAGCAGGATATTGGTATTATACAGAAAGATATGACATACGAATATTGTAATGTTTAATTGGCTGTCGTATGGTCTGATTTTTAGACAGTTCTTTCCGGATATTAACCCTATTTCATTATATAGATGGGTAGTGACGGATATATAGTTATTATATGGAAAGGGCTTTTTACTTAATAACCAAGTTGGATGAAGCCGCTACGCGGCAGAAAACAGCGTTACTCGAAAAACTGTAACCTCACCCCCCTATATAGAGGGATTATCCACCCACGAATAATGAGGTTACAACGTAAGCGCAAAACAAACCACCCCCTATCCAACTGATAACCACTAGTGCAGGCTCTGCTTTTTAAATACAGCAGAGAGCACGCATGGATCATTCACCCGACATTCAACTCACAAAACGCCAACGTGACTGGCTTCATCATCTGCAGGCATGTGAAGCCTCAGGAAAAGGCATTGCCTCGTACTGAGCAGGTTTACACGATGAACGACTCTGCCCGCATGATGGCAAACTGCTCGCTGAGATTGGTGAAGTGATCTCTGAACAGCTGGACATCATCCCCGCCAATTTAGCACAATCCAAGAACTGCGGAAAAACGTCCGAGTTGATTGCTTTTGTTAGGCGAATTAAAAAACTCCGCAACAAGAGTTTACGGAGTCTAAGTTAATAAGCTGTAAGAAAGCTATCAAGGATTAGAAAATACTTCGAGCAATATCTATGAATTGATCAATTGATTTTTGCATTTTTAAAGCACGATTGGTGCTCAGAGTGAATATTTTTCGATCAGTTGCCCAAGTTAATTCACTAAGACCTTTTTTACTTCGGCTTTGTTTTACGCTCAAAATAGCGGGGTAACCATTAACATCCTGATTGATAGCCTCTTCAATAAAAGCCATACCACCTTCCGACGCTAAAAAATCGAGTTCTTCAAGCCCGACAATCCCAAGATTTGGAACAATGAAAATTCGATTTAAACCCGTCCAGCCGTCTTCTGTATATCCACCACTTGCAGATGCTCCTAGTAAAGTTGCTTGCCTAAGCGGTGAGGCATCTAAGTTGGCTGGTATTATCTTCAATTTAGAAGATACATCAATCATAGGTTTTAATCGTTTTTCTTTATTTTCTTTCGTCCTGTCTAAATAAGACACGGCATCTTCTGTTACATCTATATAGCCCTTCTTCTTCATTTGTGTGAATTCCAACTTCGCCTGTGTTTTAAGTACATCAGGAACTGGATGTTGCTCCAATGGTAATATGGTTATACCAATTGAAACGGTTGGCCCTACTACGCCTCCTGGTGCCGCATATGTTGGGTGGAAAGGAAGGCTGGCGGCGAATACAGAAACAGCTGTCGTTATAAAAACTTTTTTTGTAAATATGCTAATGTTTTTCATGATCGTTGATCCCTCAAGTTTCTTCAAATAGTTTTTCGTTACCAGTGAGCTGCGTTGCAATTTGTAGCACTTGTACTCCCCAAAAAGCATGTGCCAGTGCTAGAAGA
>QIJH01000002.1 GCA_003232725.1 Chromatiaceae bacterium
CACGGTATAAAGACTGTTTGGCAGCAGGCCTTTGATCTTCATGTTGATTTTTGTCAAGCCGTTGTTGAGGTTTTTTACAATGAGCTTTGATTTACCGATGTTCAGCCAGTCGCCGTAAGTAATTGGATTCGGTGTGCCAGGAAAAGCCAGCCCTTGCATCATGTTAGTCGCGCTGATTGATTCATCAATGACGACAGGATTAAGTCCGTCAGTGATATATAGCGTCGGGACTTGTCTTAAGGGCACCGGGTCAGTGCCATCGGCGGGGATATTAAAGAGAACGCTGCTTTCGTCCGTGATGCCAGGTTCAGGTGCCATAAAACCATTTTCGGTCATGACCTGTACACCAAGCACCAATGACTCACTAACAATAACAGTTTTGTTATTATTGTGATGAGGTTTCCAGATACCAGCAAAGGCTGGTGTCATCGTTGTTAGAGCGAAGAGTATTCTGCTTAAAATGGCTGTCAGTCGTTCTTAATGCGAGCCTTCTACCTAATTTTGGACTATTGGTTTAATAATAACCGAACTAAAGAGCTGGAGCTATCTCTAAAGAAGGTTAATGAAAGGTTTCCTGCCGAGGAGAAGCCCTGCCTTATGTTGATGGGATTGTATCGCTCTCAAAAACGTTTTTCTGAGGCTGTGGCTACGTACCGGCTTTGTGAGCAGGTGATGGAGTGTGATATACAATATGGTGCCATCTTCCGAAATGAAATTTGAATACAATTTAGCGTGCAATCACCATTAAAATTGAAGGTTCGATCTCGATGGCGAGGAATGAAAGGTTAGATTCTCGCTCAAGAGGCTGGTTTGAGGCGGCGGCTGAATATATGTTGTTATTGAGCAGGCGGTATAGGTATTCAATTTTGATCGCGTAATTAACATTTTGCGTGAGGTCACCAGTGGTTTCGTATATTTTGGCTGCGTTGAGCTTGGCGGTGACAATACCGATTGCCTCACCGTAGAGGTTGAGCAGAGGGCCACCGCTATTACCAGATTGTAGTGGGACTGAAATCTGGTACATGCGTGGGTCATCGCGCATACCGCTGGCCGCGCTGATATGCCCAGTGGTGAGCTTAGGTTTACTACCCATCAGGTCAGGGTGTGGAAAACCAATGGTGAATATTTCAACGCCAAGCCCTGTTCTTCTGTTGCTGAGTGGAATTGGAGTGGGGAGACGGTGGGGAGCGTCAACCGTTAAAACAGCGATGTCGTTGTATTCATCTTTGAGTTTGACGGTCGCTTTGATCTGTGTGCCGTCTGATAATATCAGCGTGATGTTTTGAGAGTCGTTAACCACGTGGTAGTTGGTGACCACAAAACCGCCTTCGATCACCCAGCCTGTTCCAGCGCTGCTACTTCCCTGGCCCCGTTTTTTCTCTGTTTGACCACTTCCATATGCGCCGTTCATGCACTGTCTGTAGGCCAGTTCACTGATTTTAAAGGATGACATTCCAGTGCTTTTGAAGCCGTAGACGAACGAGACAAGCTGTTTAATGACCGGTTCTCGTGTGCGTAGAATGCGTTTTAGTTTTTCATTTACGTCTATTGTGGCGCTATTAATGCTGCTGGCGGGTACCCCGCTGCGCATCGCTCGTGTTATTCCGGTCGCAAATTCTTTGATGGTGCTGCAGTACTCGCTATTGGCTGCATTCGGCGTGTTTTTTTTGTTGCGAGTTGCCTGTCTGACGTTAGGCGAAAGGCTCTTTTGTTCTGCTTGAGCGGGTGGGGGTGCCTGTGTGTAGTGCGTCCTGCCTTGTTCATCAACCCATTTGTAGATTTTGGCGTCGGCATTGGAAATCAAAAATAGAGTCATCAACAGTATAATGGTAATAGTTTTCATGCTGACTCGTCTGGTTTGGGTATTGGATAGTCATCGACTGGAATCTGGTGGTACTTGATGATTTCTTGTTGTTCTATTGGGGTTTTATTTTTATTGGCTTATTAAATCTATATATAACAGTGTTTTAAGTAATTTTATTGTAGTAAATTATTAGGTTTTTCGTTGGTGGTTTTTTTGCGGTGTCTGGCAGGCAGAGATAAATGCATGGGCGGCATTAGAGAGTGTGCGTTTGGGATGATGTGCGATACCGAGGACTCGATGTGCAGTAAAGTAGCCGTGATAGGCGTGCAAGCTGTTATCAATTAATGTTTCAGGTAATACGCTCCAGCCCTGACCGATAGAGACTAGCATTTTAATGGTCTCCAGATAGTTGGTCTCTAGCCGTATGTTGAGCTGATGTTGCTGTGTATTGAAGTGATGGTCTATCAGTGCACGCGTAAACGTGCCGTGAGAGGGTAAGATGGCCGGGTGGTTGGCAAGCTGTTTAAAGGTGATCTGTTCGAGGGTGCGCAGTGGATGGTCATGCGCTGTTACCAGTACCAGCGGGTCTTGCCAGATGGGTATCACATACTGAGTGGACTGTTACCGAATGGTGGTAGTGTAACCACCGCGAGTTCGAGTTCGCCATGCTCAACTTCACGGCAGGCTGCTTCGGAATCCAGGAAATGCAGGTCTAACTGTGCTTCGGGGTACTGCAGGCTAAATGCCTTGAGTACTGTCGGCAGGCGGTGCAGTCCTACATGGTGGCTGGTTCCAATGCTCAGTGTGCCATTGACAGTGCCAGAGAGGTTGTGAATAGCACGGCGACTGTCTTCTACTTCCAGCAGGATTTTTTGTGCGTGCAGCAGTAGTGCGCTGCCTGCATTAGTCAGTTGGATAGAGCGACCAATGCAAGGCGTGTATTGAGTGAGCCTTCAAGTGCCGCTATGCGTTTGCTAATGGCCGGTTGCGTAATGTACAGCTTTGTTGCGGCAGCGGAGAAAGAGCGAGATTTTGCCACGCAGACAAAAGCCTTTAGGTCTGAGAGATTCATTGGTTTATTTTACTCATTCCTTTTTGGAATGTTTGGAATGAAAATGATGAAAAAGATGAATTAGATTGATGAGTTTGATCCGCGTATATTATCCTTAGTTGAGTGCCATATGATTTTTCAGGTATCTGCACTGAAAGTCATTTTTAGGAGAAAATTTTATGCCAAATAACACCTTATATGATAAATTGTGGAATCAACGCTGAAGGGGCCAGTGTCCTATATATAGACAGGCATTTGGTACATGAGGTGACTTCACCGCAGGCATTTGAGGGGTTGCGTATGGCGAATCGTAAACCGTGGCGGGTTGATTCTGTACTGGCGACGCCAGACCACAACGTGCCGACCACCGATCGCAGCAAAGGGATCGAAGAGACGGTCGCGCGCATTCAGGTTGAGACGCTGGATAACAACTGTGAGGAGTTTGGTCTGACTGAATACAAAATGGATGATCCGCGTCAGGGCATCGTCCATGTGGTTGGCCCAGAGTCAGGTGCGACGTTGCCGGGAATGACGGTGGTATGTGGCGATTCTCATACCTCAACTCATGGCGCATTGGGTGCACTGTCGTTTGGCATCGGTACGTCTGAGGTTGAGCATGTATTGGCAACGCAGTGTCTGATTCAGAAAAAATCGAAAAACATGTTGGTGCAGGTTAACGGACAATTACGTGACGGTGTCTCGGCCAAAGATATGGCGCTGGCGATTATCGGTGAGATCGGTACTGCGGGCGGTAGCGGTTATGCGATTGAGTTTGGTGGTAAGGCAGTGCGTGCGTTGTCAGTGGAAGGGCGCATGACATTGTGCAACATGACGATCGAAGCGGGTGCGCGCGTTGGTATGGTGGCGGTCGACGAAAAGACGATCGAATATGTACGTGGTCGTACCTACGCACCCAAGCCTGATCAATGGGAGCAGGCGAAAGCCGCGTGGGCTGACCTGCACAGTGATGACGGCGCTGAATTTGACCGTACTGTTATTTTGGATGGCGCGGTGATTGAACCGCAAGTCACCTGGGGTACCTCGCCGGAGATGGTATTGCCGGTCGGTGGTTCTATTCCGCGCCCGGAAGATGAGACGGATAGTGTTAAGCGTGGCAATATTGAGCGCGCGCTGGCCTATATGGGGCTGGACGGTGGTCAGGAGATTATCGACATTAAGCTCGATAAGGTCTTCATTGGTTCGTGTACCAATTCGCGGATTGAAGACCTGCGTGATGCGGCGGCAGTGATTAATGGTCGGCAGGTGGCGGAGACGGTTAATCAGGCGCTGGTAGTACCAGGCTCTGGTCTGGTGAAACGTCAGGCGGAAGCGGAAGGGCTGGATAAGATCTTTACTGAGGCTGGTTTTGAGTGGCGTGAGCCAGGTTGTTCGATGTGTCTGGCGATGAATGCGGATCGATTGGGTGATGGAGAGCATTGTGCCTCGACCTCGAACCGTAATTTCGAAGGACGGCAGGGGCAGGGTGGGCGTACTCATCTAGTGAGTCCGGCGATGGCGGCAGTGGCGGCGATAGCGGGTCACTTTGTCGATGTCGCACAATATATAGAAGCTCAAGCGGAAGGAGCAGAATAATGGACGCATTTACTACATTAGATGGTTTAGTGGTGCCGTTGGATCGTGCCAATGTCGATACCGATGCAATCATCCCGAAGCAATTTTTGAAGTCGGTTAAACGCAGTGGCTTTGGGCCGAATTTGTTTGATGAGTGGCGTTATTTAGATGTGGGCGAGCCGGATCAGGGCGACGTGCCCCTTGGGTATAGCACTGAACGGCCATTAAACGCAGACTTTGTATTGAACCAGCCACGTTACAGTGGCGCGCAAGTGTTGCTCGCACGCGATAACTTTGGTTGTGGCTCGTCACGTGAACATGCCGTATGGGCGCTGCTCGATTACGGCATTCGAGTGGTGATTGCACCGAGCTTTGCAGATATCTTTTATAACAACTGTTTCAAAAATGGTGTGCTGCCGTTTGCACTGAGTGTGGATGAAGTGGATCGACTCTTTAAAGAGATTGATGTCAATGAAGGTTATCGTTTGCAGGTTGATTTAGCGGCACAACATGTTACCTTGCCGAGTGGCGAGACGATGAACTTCGAGATCGACAACTTTCGTAAAGAGTGCAAGGACTCGATGAGATTGCTCTCAGTCTGAAACATGCCGGTGCGGTACGCGAGTATGAGGCGAAACGAAAACAGGATGCACCGTGGTTGTTTGCTTCTTAAGCAAATCCGCTGATGAATTAATAGCAACAACAGAATGAAGCGTGGGAAAATGACAAAAAAAATACTGATTTTACCGGGCGACGGCATCGGCCCTGAAATTGTGGCCGAAGCAGTGAAGGTACTGGAAGCACTGCAAACAAATCACGGTCTTGAGATTGAACTCGATCACGGTCTGGTCGGTGGTGCCGCTTATGATGCTACTGGTTCTCCATTACCTGATGAAACGCTTGAAAAAGCGACTGCCTGCGATGCGATTTTGCTGGGTGCTGTCGGTGGGCATAAATGGGAGTCACTCGATATTGCGGTACGTCCTGAGAAAGGACTGTTGGGGCTGCGTGCTAATCTGGCACTTTTTTCGAATTTGCGCCCAGCGATTCTTTATCCGCAATTGGCCGATGCATCAACATTGAAAGCAGAAGTGGTCTCGGGTCTTGATATCATGATCGTGCGCGAATTGACCGGCGGCATCTACTTTGGTCAACCGCGTGGTATACGCACATTGGACAATGGTGAGAAGCAGGGTTTTAATACGCTGATCTATAAAGAATCAGAGATTGAGCGTATCGGCCGATCTGCATTTGAGATCGCAATGAAGCGTGACAAACGTGTCTGCTCAGTTGATAAAGCGAATGTGTTGGAATGTACTGAGCTATGGCGAGAAGTGATGATTCGTGTGGCAAAAGAGTACCCTGAAATTGAACTAAGCCATATGTATGTCGATAATGCAGCAATGCAGCTGGTACGTGCACCGAAGCAGTTTGATGTCATGGTAACGACCAATATGTTTGGTGACATTCTCTCTGATTGCGCTGCCATGCTGACGGGTTCAATTGGCATGTTGCCATCAGCATCACTTGATGCTAATGGTAAGGGCATGTATGAACCGATCCACGGTTCAGCACCGGATATTGCAAGGCAGGGGATTGCGAATCCGCTGGCAACGATTCTCTCGGTGGCGATGTTGTTGCGTTATTCGCTGGATCAAACTGCAATGGCTGGTCGTATCGAAGCAGCCGTCAACAAAGTGCTTGATGACGGATTACGCACGGCAGATATTCATACCGAAGATGCGCGTCAGGTATCAACCAGTGAAATGGGCGATGCGATTATTGCAGCACTGAATTAGTGTTCAGGCACGAGACAACGCAATATATTTAAAGAGACAACTGTAAGGAAAACAGTCATGAGTAAAAAATATAATGTTGCCGTGGTCGGTGCAACGGGCGCGGTGGGTGAAACCATCATCGAGATTTTGGCGGAACGTCACTTTCCGGTTGATACTTTGTATCCGCTGGCGAGTAGTCGTTCAGCAGGCAAACGTGTTGAATTTCATGGTAAGCATATCAGAGTGGAGGACCTGGATGCTTTTGATTTCTCAAAGGTGCAAGTCGCACTGTTCTCTGCGGGCGGTGATATTTCAGCGAAGTATGCACCCATCGCAGGTGCCGCGGGTTGTGTGGTGATCGATAACACTTCGCATTTTCGTTATGACGATGACATCCCATTGGTAGTGCCAGAAGTTAATCCTGAAGCAGTGGCGGATTACAAAAATCGTAATATTATCGCCAATCCCAATTGTTCGACCATTCAGATGTTGGTGGCGCTAAAGCCCATCTATGATCTGGTTGGGATTGAACGCATCAACGTAGCGACTTATCAGGCAGTTTCTGGCAGCGGCAAACCGGCGATTGAAGAGCTCGCAGGGCAGACTGCCGCTCTGCTCAGTGGCAAAGAGATTGAAACAAAGATCTACCCGAAACAGATCGCCTTTAATGTATTACCTCAAATTGATGTGTTTATGGAAAATGGATACACCAAAGAAGAGATGAAGATGGTATGGGAAACTAAAAAAATCTTTGCTGATGACGATATCAAAGTTAACCCAACGGCAGTCAGAGTCCCTGTGTTTTATGGCCATTCTGAAGCGATACACATCGAAACCAGAAAAAAGATTTCTGTTGATGATGCAACGGCTGCACTACAGGATGCAGCTGGTGTGGTGGTGCTGGATGAACGTGAAAATGGTGGTTATCCTACAGCCGTAACAGAATCAGTCGGTACGGATCCTGTTTATGTTGGCAGAGTTCGTGAAGACATTTCACATCCTCGTGGATTGAATTTATGGGTGGTGGCTGACAATGTTAGAAAGGGTGCAGCACTTAATAGTGTGCAGATTGCAGAAATTTTAATAAAAAATCATATAAATTAGTGAGTTTCTGAAAAAAGCGGCCGTTAACAATCTTGCAATCATTGGATTCTTAAGGTGCTGAGATGATGTTTAGACGAAAAGGAGAAGGAATGTTACCTGGATTGATGAAGGATATGGCAAAAGTATTCGCCATGCTTCTATTGTTATTGCCGGTTAATAGTTTTTCACTTGGTCTTGGTGAGATCAACTTGCACTCAGCTCTCAATCAGCCATTGGATGCTGAAATCGGATTGTTATCGGTAGGCAACACGACAGTCGAAGAAATTGTTGTTAAACTGGCATCGAAGCAGGCTTTTGAAAAATCGGGGCTTGAGCGCCCATTCTTTTTGACAAAGCTTAAATTTACCGTTGCAAAACGTCTTAATGGCGATACCTATCTTAAAATTACATCTCATGACCCGGTAAAAGAGCCATTTCTTGATTTTATTATAGAAGCAAACTGGCCAAGTGGTCGTGTGTTGCGTGAATACACGCTGCTGCTGGATCCGCCGGTATTGGTTGATGAGCGGCCTGCTGCGCTTGATATTCCTTTATTTGAATCGGAGCTAGCAGCGGACAGTGGTTCGTTAACTCAAAAGGCACTGGCGGCAGCACCGACTACAGCAGCTGTGCGTGAAGTGCCTCGGTTCACACCAAGAGCCAGTACTGTTTCGAGAGCTGGCAGCGGTGAAATTACGTACGGTCCTGTCAAAAGAACAGATACCTTGTGGACGATCGCATCTGAGATGAGACCGGATAGCAGCGTTACTGTGCAGCAAGTCATGATTGCGCTATTGAATGAAAACCCGGAGGCATTTGAGAATCAAAATATCAATGAATTAAACGCAGGCTATTTTTTGCGGATTTCGGATCCTGCCAGTATCGCCTCGGTGTCAGCTGCTGAGGCTGAGCGGATTGCGAACCTTCAATATGATCAGTGGGTTGATGCTAAACATTCAGCTGCACTGGCAGCAGGACAGCGACCACTTGGTGTTAAGCGAAACAGTGCTGGTCGCACAGGCAGTTCAGGTGACAAAGTAGCATCAAGATTAACGCTAGTCGCACCTGATGAGAGTGTTTCTCAATCTGGTTCAGGCAGTAAACTGGGCGCGAGTGATGGCGATGTAAGACAGGAACTGGCGTTTGCGTTGGAATCTGCTGATGTGAGTCGTCAGGAAAATGAAGAGCTGCGAAAACGACTTGCTGCATTAGAAGAACAACTGTCTTCAATGCAGCGCTTGATTACACTCAAAGGCGATACCCTTTCTGCGATGCAGTTAAGTCCTGAGGCAGTCGCTGCTGTTGAATTAGCGGCAAATGATAGTGCCATGTTGCCTGGTGACGCTGAGTTATCAAATGCAGTTCCTGCAACGGATGTTGCCGAGGCAGGTGATGCGCTGCAGAGCGAAATAACAGCAACCAGTGAACCGAAGGCAGCACCTCCACCAGTGGCGGTTCCACCAGCGCCAACGGTTGAACCATCCATTATCGATGAGATTTTATCAGTGGTTGATGGTGTGTTAGGTAGTGTTGGGTCGATGATAAATATTGATTTTCTGCTGGGCAGTTTTGATCCTGTTGTTGCGTTAGGTGGTCTTGCCTTAGTTGCTCTGGTGGCAGGAGCACTGGTTATTCGTCGCCGTAAAATGGCTGCTTTCGAGGAAGAGCTATCTGAGATTGATTATTCCTCGTCATTAGGTGATGAGGTGACTGCTGTTGATGAACATGTCAGTGATGAGGCTGTTGAGTCTGTATTGAATGATGTTATTCCCGAGTACTCTCGTTCGGGTGGTATGGATGTCAGCGATGATGATGAAATCGATGCAATCGCTGAAGCTGATGTATACCTTGCATATCGTCGATTCGATAAGGCAGAAGAGCTGTTGAATGAGGCGGTACAGCATGAGCCTGAGCGTCATGATATCCAGGTTAAATTGTTAGAAGTTTACGCCGCGAGTGATAAAAAAGATGCATTTGTTGAGCAGGCCGAAAGTCTACGAGCTTCGCTAGACGATACTGATAACGATACCTGGAAGCGCGTGGCTGAGATGGGCAGGAAGATTGCGCCAACCAGTGTGCTCTTTAATGAAGAAGTTGATGCCGTGATGGATAGCACTGGCATCAGTGATGAACTTGATATTGACCTGCCTGATCTGGGTGGTGATCTGGATCTTGACGATCTGGACTTGTCTGATCGTAATATTGTGACTGAGGTGGAGTCTGTTAGTGAAAGCGAAAACCCGTTTTCTGATGTTAGTAGCGACGAATTAGGTGATCTGGAAGGGCTCGATGAGGGTGAGTTAAGCGATGCTTTTGATGCGCTGGATGATCTCGGTGAGCTAGAAGCCAGTCTGGACTCTGCGATGGAAATGGTGACTGATGAGGTGACTGATGTTAATTTGCAGAAAAAAGATGCAAATACCTCGAATGCCTTAGATAATGATGTGGTTAGTGATGTTGCTGAAGGCGTACTTGATAGTGAGCTTGAGCTGGACTTAGTTACTGATACCAATGATGTGCTTGATCTGCCAGAGGTATCGTCGGATGAACTTATATTTGAAGAGGAGGCATCTACTACTTTAGATGTACCTGAAGCAGGTGCTGATGCCAACGATGTGCTCTCATCGAACGATGATCTGGCATTTGAGTCAGGACTGGATCTACCTGAATTCGTTAGTGATGAACGGGTGTTGGGTGGAAAGCCGTCGCTGGATTCGGATGTTGCTTCTATAACCGATAAAGTAGATGCAACAGAAGCATTAGTTGAGTCAATTACAGCGACTGATAACGACGTTGAAGATGATCTGTTTTCCGGGTTGGATGGCAATGGTGATGCTACGTCTACTGATGATGACTGGCTATCTGACTTTAATGATGAAACCTCTTCACTTGATGATGACCTTGGCGAGCTTGATGAGAGCGAACTTTTTTCAGCTGAGGATGAAGTGGGTACCAAATTAGACCTTGCACGAGCCTATATTGATATGGGTGATAATGAGAGTGCTAAAGGGATCCTTGATGAAGTCGTCACTGATGGCAATGATGATCAGAAAAAAGATGCTAATGAATTAATCGAGCGACTCGGGTAAACTAAATCTACTGGTTTACGTTGTAATATTGCTTGTCATGGGTATTTGATCTGGGATTATGGTGAAACTCCATCCGCTTGTTTTAATGGTTAGTTTTCTGGTTTTTGTGGCGATGCTCGCATTTCCAGCGCCGTCCGCTCTGTTTATCTCCTCGTTATTATTGATACTGCTTTATCTTCGTGATGGCGGTGCTCACGTGCGTCCTGCCCTGGTGATGTTACGTCGAATGCGTTGGTTTCTACTCTCGATTCTGTTGATCTTTTGCTGGCTCACCCCAGGAACGCCCGTTATACAGTGGCCTGGATTGAATGACTGGCTGCCAACCGAGGAAGGAATATCCAATGGTTTACTGCGGGTCGTGGCACTGGTGTTGGTGATTGCGAGTGTTAACTTGTTATTACGATCACTTTCGCGGCAAGAATTATTGACTGCAATTTATTTTTTAGCACGACCATTACAACTGGTCGGGGTGAAGGCGGAGACGGTGGCATTGCGGATGACGCTGGTATTTGATGCGATGGGTGAGGTGCAGCAGATGGTCACTCAGTCTATTCCTGAAAAAGACCATGTACCTCGACGTTTAGATCGTATGGGGTTACTTGCATCTGGTGTGTTGAGTGCTGTCATCGAGCGGGCAGGGCAGGCTCCTCAAGAAGAAATTGTTGTTCTAGTCATGCTGGAAAGGCCGCCTCTATGGCAATGGTGCTTGCCAATACTGTTGTGGGGGTTCTTTTATATCAGTGGGTTAGTTTGGGTATAGTGGCTGATTAGAGTGGTTTGATGATGACGGCTGACAGTGAGGGCAGGGTGATCAAGAGCGAGAACGGTTGTTTCATCCAGGGGATATCATCAGCAGGGATTCGATTTAGATTGAGTCGATCTTCGCCGCCAAAATCGAGTGAATCTGAGTTAAAAACTTCTCTGTAGTCTCTATTTTTCGCGATACCAATTCGGTATGTATTTCTAGTGGTAGCAGAAAAATTAAGCGCCACAATAACACTGCAATCTTCGCTATTCCGCTGGAAAACAATCAATGACTGGCTGGAGTCGTGGCGTTCAATCCATTCAAATCCCTGCTCATTAAAGTCGTAATAATGTAGCGCTGGAATACTGCGATAGAGTACGTTGAGTTTGCATACCATGTGGGATAAACCATTATGTAGTATGTCATCAGAAAGTTCCCATGGCAGTTTTTCTTCAGAATGCCATGCTAAATTAGAGGCGAATTCATTGCCCATGAAGAACAGCTTTTTTCCGGGATGGGTAAACATATAGCTATAAAGGAGTCGCAAATTTGCAAAACGTTGAGGCTTGTTTCCTGGCATCTGATGAAGCAATGGCACATCATGCTGGGCTGAAAAAGGCAGCATGAGGTTTTCACTAAAAGCATAATTCTGGCTGAAAGTGAGCGTTTCATGGTGAGCTGGTCGTAGCGCTGTTTCATGCGCGAGATATCTGAGGGTGTCGTGGTACCACCCTATGTTCCATTTCATACTGAATCCTAATCCGCCTAAAGCGGTCGGCGTTGTAACCATTGGCCAGACGGTTTTTTCTTCTGCGAGCATTAAAACGCCGGGATAATTTTGCTGTACAAGGTCATTAATCTCCCGCAACAGTGATAACGCATCGTCATTTTGTTGTTCGTTCTGGTAGATCATTGAGGTTGATGTGCGTAGTTTAAGGCCGTCAATATGGAAGTCGTTGAGCCAGAAAAGGGCGCTGGATATTAGAAAACTCCGGACACCATTTTTACTGTAATCAAAGGTGTCAGGGTTGTGGTCAGGTTGCTCGTATAAAGGCTCATCATCATATCGATGAAGGGTATCAGGGGTGGCTGGAATATGATCGATATGCCAACTAAGGATGATGCCGATACGGTATTGATGGCAGTAATCGATAAAGTGCCTGAAATCATCGGGTGTTCCCAGGCGGCTATCGGGTGCGAAAAAGCCACAACCGGGTCGTACTGGTGATTCTGAAAATAGTTGAATATGGGTAAAACCAAACTCACGTACGTATGTGACAAGTTGTTTGGTCAGGGCTTGATAGTTGAGTGATGCGCTATCATGGCCGTGTTGCCATGAATTAAGATCTACTTCATAGATCGATAGTGGTTTGTGTTGCCAGTCATGAATTGTGCGGTTGGCTATCCATTGCTGATCTTGCCACTGATATTCATTGCGACTAGTCACAACTGTATTTTTATCGTTGTCGGGGGAAAATTGCTGAGCATAGGGGTCTGTTTTTAGTTGTGTCTTACCGTTGTGATGGTTTCTTATTTCAAACTGATATTGATCGTTTTCGGTGAGACAGGGAATGAAAATCTCCCAGATACCTGATGTGCCAAGTGCCCGCATGGCATGGCAGCGATTATCCCAGTGGTTGAATGGACCGACGATGCTGACGCGTTCCGCATTGGGGGCCCAGGTGGCAAATAGCACCCCATCAATATGATCGATGGTGATGATGTGTGCACCTAAATAACTGGCTGTATTGCGTAGCGTTCCGCTGATAAAAAGAGTGAGTGCTGATTCGGCTGTTTGTTGATGGAAACTGTAGGCATCGTAGGTACGGTGTGTGATGCCATCACTGTCTAGCCATTCGATGATGTATTGTTCAGGGATTGTGACAGCGCTGCTTGTTAGCTCAAAAATAACATTGTGGTCGAGACGTTTGAATGCCAGTTGAGGCTCGACTAACGAGGCGCTAACCGCTTGGGGCAGGATGATACGAATGACAGTTTTTTGCCGGCCGTTCTGTTGGCTAACATGCCGACCGAGGTAGATAAATGGGTTGTGATGACGTGCCTGCAGTATCTTGCGCACAATAGGCGCTAAAGCAGGTTGGCGACTGTTTTCCTTTGACGAATCCATCCCATTGCCTCGCATTGGTCGTTTTCTCGCGTTGGAAAGTGCGCTGTAATTTGCACGTGCTTACTATAGCATGTCGAGCGAAAATGGGCGTTTGTGACCCCTTTTTGCGGTGTTTTAACAGGTAATGTAAAGAGGTATGTTGAAACAGAGTGGCTTGCCTGTGCTACCATTACGTGTCTTTGGCGTTGCTTTTAAAAACCGCTGAAGGGAATACGCGATGAAAATCGCGTGAGCGTAGAAAATAAAAATAATAATGGTGCCGAGGGAGAGACTCGAACTCTCACGACCAAAGGCCATCGGATTTTGAATCCGACGCGTCTACCAGTTCCGCCACCCCGGCAAAGGGAATGCGGATTATAAAGTGATCGATGCGATGTGACAAGCACGCCGTGTGGGTAATATAGCAACAGATGAACAACCGCAGTAGAGATGATGCAGCTAATTTTGAGTTACCAACCGACCTGATTGCACAACAGCCGTTAGCAGAACGCACCCAGAGTCGCCTGTTATGTCTTAATGGCGCGACAGGCGATTATCAGGATCAACAATTTGCGCAGTTACCTTCGCTGCTGAATGAAAATGATTTGCTCGTATTGAACAACACGCGTGTGATCCCTGCTCGTATTTTTGCTAAAAAGGCGAGTGGTGGTGGTATTGAGGTGATGTTGGAACGCGTGCTCAGTGATAATGAAGTGCTGGTGCAGATACGTGCCAGTAAGGCGCCTAAAATTGGCGGCCAGCTATTATTAGGTGATGAGCAGGTTGAAGCGGAAGTTATCTCGCGTGAAAATGGTTTTTATCAACTGCGTCTGAATGATGAACGCAGCGCGATTGACGTTTTGCAGGCGATTGGCCATATGCCGTTGCCCCCTTATATTGATCGTGCTGATGATGCGCTTGATCAGCATCGTTACCAGACTGTGTTTGCTGAACACCTCGGTGCCGTGGCGGCGCCGACTGCAGGGCTTCACTTTGACCAGGCGATTCTTGATGAGATGAGTGCCAAAGGTGTCCCTGCATGTGGGTGCGGGTACCTTTCAGCCGGTGCGGGTGGCGGATATTGCAACGCATGAGATGCACTATGAATATGTGGATGTATCGCAGGCAACCTGTGACGCGATCGCCGAGACACGGCAACGCGGTGGGCGCGTGATAGCGGTCGGAACAACTGTGGTGCGCAGTCTTGAAACGGCAGCTCAGAATGGCGTGTTAGCGCCATTCAGTGGTGAGACCAATATTTTTATCTACCCTGGCTACCGCTTTAGTACGATTGATCTGTTGATCACCAATTTTCATATGCCGCAATCAACGTTATTGATGTTGGTGAGTGCCTTTTGTGGCCGGAAAAATATGATGGAGGCCTATCAGCATGCCATTGAGCAGCGTTACCGATTTTATAGTTATGGTGATGCGATGTTTATTACGCCGTCTACAGCCGCTCAGTTTGAGGAATAGCAGCAAATGCAGTTTGAGTTATTAGGCAATGATGGTGAGGCGCGGCGCGCACGTTTGCATTTCGAGCGTGGCAATGTTGAAACCCCTGCCTTTATGCCGGTGGGCACCTGTGCCACCGTAAAATCGATGACGCCAGAGTCAGTGCGTGAAACCGGCGCAGACATTATTTTGGGTAATACCTTTCATCTGATGTTGCGTCCAGGGACTGAAATCGTCGAGGCCCATGGTGGTCTGCACGACTTTATGAACTGGCAGCGCCCAATTTTGACTGATTCGGGTGGTTTTCAGGTGTTTAGTCTGGGTGAGCTACGTAAAATCACGGAAGAAGGGGTGACATTCCGCTCGCCCGTCAATGGTGACAAAATTTTCCTCGGGCCAGAAGAATCGATTGCGGCGCAGCGTTCGCTCGGTTCCGATGTGGTGATGATCTTTGATGAATGCACTCCACATCCTGCGACTGAAGAGGAGGCGCGCGCATCAATGGCGTTGTCGTTGCGCTGGGCAGGTCGTAGTAGAATCGCCCATGGTGATTCAACAGCGGCGCTATTTGGCATTATCCAGGGCGGCATGTTTGAGTCGCTGCGCGATCGTTCATTGCAGGGTCTGCTTGATATTGGCTTTGATGGTTATGCCATCGGCGGCCTGTCGGTCGGTGAGCCGAAAGAGGATATGATGCGTATTCTGAGCCATACCGCGCCGCAGATGCCGGCGTCTAAACCGCGCTATCTCATGGGTGTCGGTAAGCCGGAAGACATTGTTGAAGCGGTGCGTCGCGGCATTGATATGTTTGACTGCGTGATGCCGACGCGCAATGCGCGCAATGGCCACCTTTTTGTTCACAGTGGTGTGATACGCATTCGTAATGCACAATATCGTCATGACACTCAACCGCTTGATGAGGGCTGTGGCTGCTACACCTGCAAAAACTATAGTCGCGCCTACTTGCGCCATCTGGCAGCGACTAATGAAATGTTGGGGGCGACACTCAATTCGATTCATAACCTTTTTTACTATCAGGAGGTTATGTCTGGGTTACGCACTGCGATAGAAGTGGGCGAGTTAAAACAATTTGTCGCGGATTTTTATGCAAAACGCGCGCAAGCGGTGCCGCCTGTGTCATAATGCTGCGCTGTTGAATTAGCAACTGTTCAGCTCACCCCTTGATTTGTCCGATTACGGCGTCAAAAGTGTGGCCAGAGGGAATGCCCGTGGTACTTGTTTACCAATGTAAACTGCGCCCTTTTCTCTTGTCCTCAAACAAATCAAGTGTAATCTGAACAGTTACCAGTCATTTTATGATTGTTTTAAGTCGTTTTTGAATTATTTGGTTTGATAGGAGAGGGGAGATGATGAGCTTTTTTATTAATGATGCGTGGGCTGAGGGTGCTGCACCGGCGGGGGACTTTGAGATAATGGGTCTGTTGCCATTATTGCTGATTTTTGTGATTTTTTACTTTTTACTGCTGAGGCCTCAGATCAAGCGCAGTAAAGAGCATCGCACCATGGTGGCCGCGCTCGCTAAGGGTGACGAAGTGGTTACTTCTGGTGGCGTACTGGGCAAAATCACCAGTGTCGATGAGAGCTTTGTTGGCCTGGATATCGCGAATGGACTGGAGATTAAGGTTCAGCGTAGCGCTGTGTCATCATTGATGCCCAAAGGCACGATGAAGGGAAAAGCATAAAAAGCTATTGTAGCAAGTAAAGGCTAGTCGACGATGAATCAATACCCTACCTGGAAATATGTTCTGATCATTACGGTGATCCTGACAGGCGTTCTGTATGCACTTCCTAATCTCTATGGTGATGACCCTGCGGTGCAAATTTCACCATTGAGAGGTGCAACGGTTGATGAGGCGAGTCTGACGCGTGTCAGCGAAATGTTGAAGGGTGAAGGGATTCCATTTAAGTCGATTGAGCAGATTGAACGTGGCATGTTAGTGCGTTTCGATAATACTGAAACACAGCTGAAAGCAAAGGATCTGATTGCAGAAATGATGGGGGACGATTATGTGCCAGCCCTCAACCTTTCACCCGCGACGCCAGATTGGCTGACGGCACTGAATGCCGCACCGATGTACCTTGGCCTTGATTTGCGTGGCGGTGTTCACTTTCTGATGGAAGTCGACATGGTGGCTGCCGCACGTCAGGCAGGAGAGCGCTATGTGAGTGACTTGCGTTCCATTTTGCGTGGAGAAAAAGTACGTTATCTCTCGATTGCCAAGACCAACAGAGGCTACTCTATTGATATCAAGTTTCGTAATGCAACGGATCGTGATACTGCCCAGGGCATCATTCGTAAAGAGTATCCGCGTTTGTTACTGGAGCCGGAATTGCGTGATGACGATGCATTTCTGGTGGTAACAATCAGTGATGAAGAGCTTCGTGAAACAAAAAAAATGGCATTGCAGCAGAACATTATCACACTGCGCAATCGTGTTAACGAGCTGGGTGTTGCGGAGCCGGTAGTGCAACAGCAGGGTGAAAACCGTATTGTGGTACAGCTACCGGGTATTCAGGACACTGCGCGTGCTAAAGAAATTCTGGGTGCGACAGCAACACTTGAATTTAGAATGGTAGTTGAAAATGCGAATGTCGAAGCGGCCCTTGCTGGTCGTCCACCGGTGGGAACTCGCTTGTATAAAACCCGTGATGCCGCTAGTTATGGCAGCCATTTACTGTTGAAAAAACGTATCATTGTGACCGGTGATCAGATCACTGACGCTGCTTCTGGCATTGATCAGGACAATGGCGCTGCGGCAGTGTTTGTTTCGCTTGATGGCAAAGGTGCGCGTAAAATGGGTGACAATACTCGCGAAAACCTTGGTAAACGAATGGCGGTGGTCTTTATTGAAAACAAGGTCACAACCAAGCGTATTGATGGTGAGCTGGTTAAGACAAAGAGAAAAATCGAAGAGGTTATCAATGCGGCCACGATTCAGGGCGTGTTTAGTAATCGCTTTCAGATTACCGGTGTGGGTACGCCTGACGAGGCGCGTGATCTTGCGCTTCTACTGAGAGCAGGTGCGCTGGCGGCCCCGATTGAAATTGTTGAAGAGCGTACTGTTGGTCCAAGTCTTGGGCAGGACAATATCGATCAGGGGGTGATCTCAGTGATCGTTGGCTTTATTGCCGTGATGATCTTTATGGCGCTGTGGTATCGCGTCTTTGGTCTGGTCGCCATTATCGCGTTGACCGTTAATCTGGTGATGATTGTTGCGGTACTGTCGATGCTTCAGGCGACGCTGACACTGCCTGGTATTGCCGGTATCGTCTTGACAGTTGGCATGGCGGTGGATGCCAATGTGCTTATTTTTGAACGTATTCGGGAAGAAATTAGAAGTGGTAATTCCCCTCAAGCGAGTATTAACGCCGGTTATGATAAAGCGCTTTCGACTATTGCCGATGCGAATATCACTACATTGATCGCAGCATTAGTACTCTATACCTTTGGCTCCGGGCCGATTAAAGGGTTTGCGATCACATTGTCGATCGGAATTGTGAGCTCAATGTTTACCGCGATTATGGGTACACGGGCAGTCATTAATCTGATTTATGGCAGTCGAAAAGTCAAAAAGCTGTCAATTTAACAGCAACGAATGGATGAGTGATTAGATGCAAATATTTAATAAAGAACCATCATTTGACTTTATGGCCAAGCGTAAGATTGCGCTAATCGTATCGATTCTGCTGGTGATTATCTCGATTGCGTCGCTTGCAACGCGTGGTTTGAACTTCGGCATTGATTTCACTGGCGGTACGCTGATAGAAGTCGGTTATGAAAATTCGGCTGATCTTTCTGAGGTGCGCGCAACCCTGGAGAGTGCCGGCTACGGTGATGCGATCACGCAGTATTTTGGTAGTTCGACGGATGTTCTGATTCGGGTACCACCCTACGAAGGAATGACGAATGCCGATTTGAGTACCGGTGTGCTTAATGCGCTGCATGGTGCCTCCAGTTTGGGTGAGGTTGAGATGCGTCGCGTTGAATTTGTTGGACCACAGGTGGGTGAAGAACTCACAGAGAAGGGTGGCCTGGCGATGATCTACGCGCTGTTTGGTATCCTTATCTATATTACATTGCGCTTTGAAAAGCGTTTTGCAGTGGGCTCGGTCGTGGCGCTTATTCATGATGTGATTATTACGCTGGGTATCTTTTCCATATTACGACTGGAGTTTGATCTCACCACGCTTGCTGCCATTCTGGCGGTGATTGGTTATTCATTGAACGACACTATTGTGGTGTTTGACCGGATTCGAGAGAATTTTCGAAAGATGCGGAAAGGGTCACCTGTAGAGGTCTCAAATCGTTCGATCAACCAGATGCTTTCTCGTACTCTGGTGACATCGTTCACAACGCTGTTTGTGTTGACCGCATTGTTTGTATTGGGTGGTGAGATTATTCACAGTTTTGCAACGGCACTGATTATCGGTATTGTTGTCGGTACCTACTCATCTGTTTATGTTGCGAGCGCGACGGCATTGGCATTGGGTGTTAGTAAGCAAGACCTGATGCCTGTTAAGAAAGAGGGTGAAAATGACCCTGATATTCTTGGTGACCAGCCTTGATCTGCAGTTATTAGCGCTTTTCTGATTCAGGAGCTCTACGGTGACGGTGATGTTGAAGTCACCTCATCCTCATTTACCTCTGTTGTCTCGATGCAATTTCGTCCCATCCGCTTAGCGCGATAAAGTGCTTTATCTGCTCGCTCTATGAGTGATGCAGGTGTTTCGCCCATCCTATATTGCGCAATCCCGGTAGAAAAAGTAGGGATAGGATATGTGGTGCCGTTGTGCTGAAAGGTGCACTGGCTACTTCGTCCCTTCACTTTTTCCAGTGCGCGTACAGCACCATTGGTATCTGTATTGGGTAGAATAATGGCAAACTCCTCTCCACCATACCTTGCTGTCAGGTCGTGGTGCCTAAAGCCAGAAAGCGCGTATTCCGCAAAACTACGCAACACTTCATCGCCGATTGTATGGCCGTAGCGATCGTTGATCGATTTAAAAGAGTCAAGATCAATTAACGCGAAACAGAGTGGGTATTCATAGCGTTGTACGCGTGAAACTTCATCTTCGATACGTTTCATAAAAGCACGTCGATTGGGTAGTTGTGTTAATTCATCGGTGAGACTCAGTGTATGTGCTTTTTTGAGCTCATCGCTAAGATCCTGTCCTTCGCTTTCAATAATCTGTAAGAACTTACGGGCATTTTCGAGTTTTTCAGTGAGTGATTGGTGGCCTTGCAGCAGGATCGATATTTCATTGGAGAACTTGCTTTTTAGCGCCTGCAGGTCGCGGATATCATCACTGTTGTCGATGTTGTGTTGTTTGTTGCTGAGGGTTTTTTCGAGTACCTTGTTTTGTTCTGCGACTTCACTTAGATGAAGTGATAGCGTCCTTTGAATCTGTTCCATATGTTTACGCTTTGTCTCTAATGCCAGAAACTCATTGCGGTTTGATGGTAGATCGTGTGTGGATATTAATGGTGTAGGGATAGAATCGATATGTGGTGCAGTTTGTTTTAACTGAACTGTTTCAGTCGTTTCGGGCAGTGGTTGCTCTGTTGTTGATGTCATCTCAACGCCCTGTTCCAGGGTTGAAATATGAGTGAGCAGGTTGCCGATTTCATTTAGTTCTGGAAGATCTGGCTGATTGTTGAGTCTTAGCTTAAGTAATTCCAGATGCTGCTGGTACGGGCGGCTTATCTCCGTTTGTTGGCTGAGATGAGTTATTAATGTGGTGAAGAGCGAGCAATATGCCTGTTGTTGGCGTTGCTGTTCACCCGCTTGCGCGCTAAGCACGCTTTTTAAGTGTGTCTGTATGATATCGAAATCAGCCAGCTTCTGTTCTGCCGCATTCAAAAGCTTGAGAATTATCGATGTATTGGATGATTGAAAGAGGGATGTCATTTATCTTGTTACTTTTACTAGGGGTCCCTCCTGAGATAAAAAAGCAGAAATAATTCCTTATGGATTGTCAATAGTATGTACATTATACGGTAAGTGGACGTGGCTTACGTAGTTTTATATTTTTATAAAACTTATTGTTTAACAATGAGTTGTAGGTTTTTATTGTTTTCCAGGTGAATGAGAAAGGGAGTTGTGAAGTTGGCATTCTTTGATTGTAATAATCACTAGAAAATTTTAGCGAAGTTGCTTGTCGTAAAATGAGCTGAATTCATAACCGTATTCAGGGCACCTCTATTAATTCATGAACGGGCAGCTTAAATTCCAAATCCGCACCATCAGCGTTGTCAATTTTGGTAATAGTCCCG
>QIJH01000183.1 GCA_003232725.1 Chromatiaceae bacterium
CAGGAGTAGATAAACACCCCCTCTTCCGTCAGCGTGACCGAGAAAGGCTTGTTCATCTCCCCTTTCCAGGTGCTGCCATCCGGCGTCACTTCTGATTGCGGCATGTGTGTCATATCAATTGGCATAAAATTTACCGTATCGCCCTTGGCTATTTTGAGATAACCCGGCTCAAAAACAAACATACCGTCCGCTCCCTTGTTGAGCATTTTGACCTCATGTTCAGCAGCCAATGCAGTTCCGCAGAGCAACATACCGGCTATCAATGAAGTATAAATTGTTGTTTTTTTCATGGTGCTTCCCTCTTTATTGATTGTATAAATTATTACTTTCTCTCTCTTTAAAAGTAGTGGCATCAGTTATAGAGCCTCTGATTTATTCATGCTTCTTCCTCCCTCTCCGATTGTGGTAAAACCTTGTTAAAATATTTGTAACTATGCTGAATAGTTACAAATATTTAATCTCAATAAAAAACCCCGACTCTCCGCACGTTGGTGACGTTTTTGAAATGGTGCTCCCCATTGAGGGGAGAAAATAAGGAGCACCTGAGGAGATGGAAAACCGGGGAAAAACCGTTTATAGATTCTGGTAACAAAAGGTGATCCAGCCGCTGAAATGGCTAACAATTGTGCTAGCTTGTCATACCACATATGACCTCGTTTTTGTTTCTAGCGTGATTGATAATAGATGATTCATTCTTTAAATGAAGTCTATAGTTATTTTCACCGGACCCTAAAATTGGCCTATTTCCTGATACAGGGATAAGGGTAGCTACTTTAAGAGCGGGATTCATTCGGTTGAGGTAATATTTTATTCCTAAACCACCCTCTACATGAGTGCGGCCTGAAATATGAATGATTAGTTCACCAACATCTTTATCTTTAAGATTAATGCTTTTCGCCATCGCATAATCTTTGACTACTTGAGATAAAAATAGATTATTTATATTGCTATTTATCTTGTGCCCTCTAATTTTATTCAAGAATAAAGATTTATATTTAGCGTTAATTGGGAATAGTTCAGTTAAATAGCTTTTATCAAAAAGACCATTGGGCTTGTTTAGATAGTTTTTTCCGTACCTATTTACACATGCTGAAATATTTTTTGGAGAATTTGATGCGATAATAGAGATATTATTATTTTTAGCTACATCAATAATAGGCATATAACTTTCCCAAATTTCACTGCTATGAATAAACGTCTCAGCATCAATATCGTTTGATATATATCTATTAATAATTGACTGTTTTCCTGTTTCAATGTGCTCCAATGATAGAGATATTCTCTGTTTTTTATCGATTAGAGCTTTAATTATATTAAATTGAAACTTTATAGCTTCAGGATTTCCATGCCACTCTCCCAAGAGAAGAACGTCATAATGGGCTAAGTCTGAAATCATATAACTAAAGGCTAATTTGTTATTTTCATGGTCGCTAATCATGAAGCCTTGATCGGAAAAAGAGTTTTTCATGAAAAACGTAACCACCAATAAAAATAAAATATTACAAAGTGGTTTTTTACGATTTTTAATTAAATTCGTGTTCATAGGAATAAGTTAAACTCCAATCAGAAAACCTACACCAGCTAAAATACTAAGTGATTTTGGCTGGCATGTAAGTACCGAAAATATTATGGGAGAAGGTAACATCTAAAACATGTTAAATATGATATTGATAATTTATAGATGACATGATCCACAGTTATCTTCTGGCGGGGGAAAGTCATAGTTTAAATATGGATTGGTGCCTTTGGATATCTCCTCATTATCGCTGAAACCGTCCATATCGGTATCATTCTGACCAGAGCATTGTAAACTTGTTGCTGTAAAAAACTCAGAGTCATCATGCATTTCAAAGTAAGCAGCAGATGTGCCATTGCATAGACCTATGTTCACAGGAATTCGAACCTTAAGCTCGCTATATATTTCTGGCTTGTCTTTATGCTCTAAGTATAAATATACATTTAAAAACATATCTGCCAACGCCAATTTATGTTGAAAAGAAATATCCCATGCCGGGTCATAATTGACCGACCTAAGAACCGGAAGTTCCGTTACAATAGAGCCTTCTAAACTACCGTTATAGCTAATGCTCTCGCTTAAATAAGATAGCCCTTTATCTTTGGGGCTATACATATACTTAGAGGAAATTTCATTGCTTGTTTCTTTTTCTGATAATGAATCTATTGATCTTTGGTTTATACAGTCATAAAAACTGATTGATCGATTTATGTATAGACATTGAGTGTAATCCGAATTGGTGAGTACGTTATATGCAGAAGTTGCTTCTCCACTAGAAGTAAGCAGCGACGCCACCGGTTGCAATGCATAATTTTTCAAGTACATCCCTGAACTTGGATTAATTAAAACTAAATCTTCAATATTATCAATTAATCGGTAATTTATCGAAGTCAAATAACCTGAATAAGTCACCACTGGCTCACAGCAAATTTCACTGTTTATAGCTATTTTAACTTCCGTTACAATCATTCTTGGTCTGTCGTTAAATGACACCAAGCCTAACTTCCCAGTATAGCCACTTTCTTCCAATATCGATTCGTCCACTTCCACAGATTGTGGCGATCCATGAATACCAATTGCTACCGTTTCAATTGGTGCAGTATCAATAATTTCTCCTTCTAGAGAGATTGTTCCTTCGCTATACAAGTTCACATAAGAACTAGATGATGGTGAGAATGAACCAGACAATAAGTTATATACAGTCGAAGCTGCGTTTGCATACCCCAATGGAGTGGAATAAGCCGAAAGAGTGGCAGCTATTGCTGTGAGCTCAGCACCCGCTTTTATCTTTATGCTAGAATTACTAGCAGTAAGTTTGCTGGCCTGTTCTTCAATATCTGACGCCCATTTCCCTGGATCACCATAACTGGTATAGACATCAATTAAATCGGATACACCTATTGAATTAGAGCTTGGGGAAGAGGAACCGATAGTTCCCGTTGTTGTAAATTCGAGCAAACCTTTTATTTTAACTTCAGAGCTATTTATTCTTGACATATTTACGGTGATTTGTAAATCATTCTGAAAATTGTCATCAGATGGGTCGTATGATAAATGCTTATCAAAGACAATCCATTTTTCGGCGAATGATGGAAAAACAGTAGCATTATTTTCATTTGAGGTATTTGATAGGTCATATTTTTCATCGAGCATCACTATCGGTGTTTTTGAGTTCAGCATATAACCTAAATTAGATTTTCCAGAATTTCCATACGTTAGCTCAACGTCTAATCTAAGTTGTTGATCATCTATTTCAAATCCTCTAGTGTGTATAAACGTGCGAAGAACCCCTGCGTGTATATTATATAACGAAAATATGGAACGAAATTCCTCGTCGCTTACAGCTTTTGCTGTTTCACAGTCAACCGCGTAGTCTGTACATGACATTTTTTTTTGATATAGCCTCCAGCCGTCTTCATAACAGTGTTTCTGCCCAGCAAGACTAATTCCAAATGCGTTGCCATCAACAAAGGGGGACAGCCGTTGAGCTGGTCCCGGCGAATCGTCAATAACCTCATAGGAGGTTTTATTCCAATCCCAATTTGGTGGTGTCGTCTCGCAATTATCCTGGCCGTATGCCAAAGTTGAAAACAACAGTGGAAATACACAGAAAGTTAAATATAAGCAGTTCTTCATTCTTACCATCTCTTTTACATTATTTAACATTTGGTTAACTCCAACTTTAGTTATCCGACCACTTTTCTTGCAGAAAATAGAAATTGTTTATTTGAATTAAAAGGTATAAGCAAGCGCCACCTTGACGTTGCGGCCTGGTTCATTAATGACGGAGAGATGGCGGCGGTATTTTTTGTCGCTGATATTATCAATGCCAAAATTCAGATTTAGACCAGACCATTTTCCAGTGATAGGCTGCCACGAGGTATAGAGATCGTGCACGTTATAACTGTCTGTGGTGCCCGTTCCCTCGGGTACCTTGTCTTGATCACTGGTAAACGTAGTGCGCCAACCCATGCGCAGCCCTTGTGCTTTTGAACGCCAACCGAGATGAACAACCCATTGATCCGCTGGAATACTCACCAGCTCATTACCACTGCCAACATTTTTGCCGCGGGTTTTCCCGTAACTGAACTGGGAAAAATAGTGCATGGCATCATAGGAAAATTCCAGCTCAATTCCTTTTAATTCAGCATTGGTGATATTCGCATTGGTGGTGGTGCCACCCGTAAAAGGATTGAAATCAACCACGCTGTCGATAAAATCTTCAACATCGTTTTTAAACCAAGTGAGTTTAAAACGTGTTTCATCACCAATGCTTAACAGATCACGACCTTTCAGGCGTAGTCCCAGCTCTTTATTGGCTGCCTTTTCCGGGCGCAACGTAGCGTTAGGGACAAACACATTGGCGCAGCCGGGGCCACAGGTAAAATGTGTGCCCGAAGCGTAGAGTTCAGAGAACCCTGGGGCGCGAAATGCTTCCCCGTACTGTGCATGCAGTGAGGCCCAATCGTTGAGCAGCCACGAGAGTCCAAGCTGTTTCGAGAGTTCGCTCTCATCGATATCGTCAGCAACCGCTGCATCCGATTGACTTTTATAACGGTCATAACGCAGCCCAGGAATAAGTGTCCATGCTTTAGCCAGCGTTATCTCATTTTGAAAATACAATCCTGTCACCTGAGCATCGGCATTGGGGAACTGTGGTCGGGCAACGCCATCACGACTGGCATCGGCAGTGTCCCGATAGTGATCCAGGCCATAAGTGATTGTTTGACTCATTGCTGCTTGATTCGTTGAAGAGCGGTCGCCGAAATGCATGGTGTTGCGCAGATCGAGACCCAGGGTATCGAGGTCGGTCACATCGTTGCGCGGATTCTCAACGCGATTTTCGACAATGTGTGTCGCGTTGCGATAGAGCGTTGCCGCCATCTGAAGGCGAGGATTATCAGGGTCATCATATTCGTAATTAAACGTGATGTTGCGCTGTTCAGTGGTACGATCAATCAAGGCATTAGAACGGCTGATGGCATTGGCTGAATTAAAGGGTATCTCACCCTCTTCATCGTAAGATTGTAGCGTTAGGCGTAAACTTTGATTGTCGTCGGCAAACCAGCTTAACTTGACCAACCCTGCATTGCTTTCTGCTGCCGAGTGTTCCAGTGTTTCACCGCCGCCCAACGCTAGGTCATCGCTCTCGCGGTGAGTAATATTAAACAGATACTCAATATCATCAGTAGCACGACCATACAACGAGGCTCCCAATAACGACTCTCCATTGACGCCTTGGTAACCATTCTTGAGCCGTACACCGAAATCCCGACCAGGTAGTAACAGGTCTGAAGCATCTTTAGTCGTTAATGCAATAACACCGCCAATGGTGCCGCTACCCCATAGTGCCGATGCTGGCCCGCGTAGCACGTCTACCTGTTTGAGCAGATCAGGATCAAGGAACACACGCCCCTTATGCCCCGCTTCGAAGTTTTGTCGTGCACCATCAATGGTGATGAGAATACGCTCATCCGAAATACCACGAATCACTACGGATTCACTAATCGCCCGAGGGCCACTGCCAATAGAGACATTCGGCAGGTTCTCTAGGATGTCGCCGATATTGCTCACCTGATCATCTGCCATAGTCTCACTATCCACGACACTGACCGAGCCGGAAACTTCAAAACTGGAGTGTTCGGTGCGCGTAGCCGTTATAGTCACGGTCTCCAGTTTAGATTGCGGTTGTATTGTATTCTGGGCAACCGCTACAGGAACAACAGAAATCAATGTGGTACCGACAAATGCGGCGACCCACGGCCGGGCATTCAACATAAAAACCTCCTAAAAAATATCCAAACTACTGTTTCTGGCTGGCTACCTTTGCGCCTTTATCGGAAAAATCTGGACTGAGTGGCTGGCTAATTCCACCAAAGAATTTTTTCTTTGGTGTTAAAAAATAATGCGGCTAAAAAATGAGTTCCCTCAATGCGTCGCTGACGAGGCTCTGGAATATTCGTGAACGCCTCTAGCAAAGGCCGACAAGCTTGACTGAGAGAGCAGCATCAGATATTTGCCGTAGCGTTTGCAATCGCGTTTGATGCGGTGAACCGCATCATGACTGACACAATCCATCGGGCAGAGCACCGCATCAACCTGGCTCAACAATGCATCCAGTCGCTGCGTGCTCTCTTCGCGACCACCATCATGGTGAATGAAGCGCCCATTTTGTTGCTCCACTAACGTACGGAAATGAGCGCAAAGCCGATTGCGCCCGCCAACATAGAGAATGCGGCGCCCGGCGAGGTCTACTTTTGTACAGCCTGCACGTTTCTCACAAGGGGCATGCTGGGCAGACAGCGCGCCCTCCAGTGCACTTTCCAGTGCACTCTGTTCGGCGTCCAGCACCACTAACTGATTTTTAATCTGTGCATTTTTGGCAAGCGCAGACTCTGCCCGTGTTTTTTGCTTTACCGCATCTGCTTCTGCTCGCTTGGCGCGCACGTTCGCACTTCCAAGCTTGCTGGCAGATGTTTCCAGCTGTGAACGCAGATTGTGTAATAGCTCTCCGCTTTCTAATAACCTGATTTTTTCTTCACTCTGAAGATGTCTCTTTTCATGCTGTTGCGCTTTGTCTAAACGCTTGTTCAATTGCGCTATAACTTCATCTTTTTGACGCGTTCGGCTCAGCAATGTGATACGGGATTGAGCTATTTCATTCTCTAATTTAGGCTGGCGTTGGCGCAATTGCGTTAATGCCTGCATATCGATACGCATCGAGGCACCCGAAAGATGGGAGAGCATGTGCACTTCGCCGTACACTTGAAACAACAACGTTGCTGAAGTTTGTGGATGGGTCAGAACTGCCCAAAATGCCGCCGCAACCTCCCCCTGGGAAACAGCTTCCTTCCACAAGGATTGCAAATCATTCGAACTGCCGGCCTGATTAAAGTGCTGTATCGACGCTTTATATTTTCGGTCGAGATACTTATTAACAGGACGAGCCATCTGGGCGTCATTCAGGATATCAACAAAATGGATATGCAAATCATAATCGCCGGCAGATCCCTCTATTTCTATCTGATATTTTCGGCAAAAGCGGCGTATTTCCTCTAACGTGAAACAGGTTCCCGCCACACTACAGTGAACACGATGCTCAAGTTCCCAGATTTTTTTACGCCGCAAACCAAACTGCTTATTGGCGGATGGCTTCAAACTAGTACACATAAAAATACCTCTCAAAAATATCCAGGCCATTGCTGTTGATGGCTGGCTACCTTTGCTCGGAGGCATGGGTGGCTGGCTTTTGATGATGCATATCGAATGCATCACACTTCTACTTTGTAAGGATTAACTTTCCTTTGCTGGTGATCCGTAAACGATACTCTTCACCATTATGCTCAATGGCGAGTTCTCTACGGCCAGCGAATAATTCATCACTGGTTATACTGCGCATTGTGAGAACATCACCCAATTGCGATGCCCCCCCGGCCCTTGGGGAGAGCGCTTTTTGTTTATCTAAATTTTTCATCTCTGCAACTTTTAATAAATGAGACCATGCCACCATTAGCCGCCGCGTACTTTTGTCTTTATAAAAGCAGCATCCGTGTACATTTTTTCTGCATCACTCTGCTCAACGCAGGTCGTACATTCAATACATTCATCACCAAAAACAGGGGATTTTGCACGCTGCACCAAACCCACCTGGTCAGCGCAAGAAAGCAGTAATAGTCGCTTAAATAACCCCTTCCAGTCATGTTCGCCATTGGCTGCGCTCACACCACGCCAGCGAAGACGCTCTTCACCGGTCGCTGCATCAATTAATATCAACGAAGGAGCACCTCCTTCCAAGTGGGCACTGATCATATAGGTCATCAGACACTCTCCTTTAAGATTTCACGTAATCAATCTACATGCCTGGCGGGGTTGTTGAGCCTGGATCTAATCAAAACCGCGCTCGGTACCATTCACAACCCCTCAATACGAGAACAGTAACGCTAATGAGAATCATTTGCAACTAAAGATTTAATTAATAACCAGTCTCAGTAGCGCCTTACGAATACGAATGCGATCGATTATCATTTACTTTAATCGTCAACCCATTCATAATTCCGCTCAGCCAGCAAAATGAGAACTCTATCAGTAATGAGTCGAGTAATAGCCAGCCAACTCAGCCCCCTGCCACAACGCTCGCCAAGTGAGTCACAAGGTAAGGCAAGACACAATATTGAAAACTATTATTGAGGGAGTAACCCAGTGAAAAGAAAGTATCATTTATTACACCAGGCCATCGCGATTGCCGCACTTGGTCTGGCGCTACCGGCTGGCGCAGCTGACAAAGAACCCGATGAAGTGGCTGCAAAAGCTAATGTCCTTGATAAAATCATGGTCATTGGTAATCCGGCCAACATTGAAAAGATGCCCGGTTCAGCCCAGGTGGTCACTAAAGAGGATATACGCCAGCAAAATTATGATGATATCAATCGCGTATTACGTAAAGTGCCAGGGGTTTATGTGCGCGAAGAAGATGGCTTTGGCCTCTTCCCCAGCATCAGCTTGCGTGGCGCGGACACCACCCGTAACTCTAAAATAACCGTGATGGAAGATGGGGTGATGATGTCCCCTGCCCCTTACACCGCGCCCGCCGCTTACTACACCCCCA
>QIJH01000227.1 GCA_003232725.1 Chromatiaceae bacterium
TTTACGCCGGAATCAAACTTGGCCATTTTATTCTCCTACATTCTGTTAATCGAAACGGTTAAAAATCTGTGGATGAAGAGTATTGTGACTGGGTCATTAAAACAAATCGATAGTTTGAATGCCCTTCATTTGCAATTATCAATAATGCAAAGTTTCAAACGGTCATCGCTGGCGACAATTGCCAACAAACCAGCATATAACCAATTGTTAAATAAGTAAAAATCGACATCACTGCCTTTTCATCACTTAGGCCACTAGTTTTTCTAATCAATACCTGCAACGCGCTTTCTTAAATGCCGCGCCTTAAAACTCAGGCATAAATTTCATCGTACCTTAAAGAAAATGCGGCATTACATCACTTCTCACGCCTGCTCAGTCGTTAGATATAAACCCTTGTGAGCGAGCAATATAACAGAAGCTACAACAAAATGTGACAATCAATAACCCGGTCGATTTACTCTGATTGCCGCTCACTTCGCCGATAGCCTTCGCCATATTCAATGAATACCAATCAACACAATCACCGTCCATGCTGGCTGGAAAAGCGTCATCAACAGCCAACTGACTTTAGGATAAATCAGTCCAAAAAACAGAAAGGGCTTATCTGATACCACTCACTGAGAGCGACCCCAATGGCACCAACCAATACTGCCGCTACCACAGCGATACTGGCCTGATAAAAGAGGCCGGATATGAATATGCCAACGGCACAAAAGGAGAAAGAGAAAGGGGGTTTGACATAACATAAAAAGCGGGCTGGTTTATTAACAATGGCTCCCTCAATCCGAAATTGAGTATGAGAGTACCTTTTGACATGTTAAGTCAAGACTTGACTCCTTGGTTTGCTGCCCTTGGATTGCCTTGGTTTGTAGTGACTCAATCTGTCTCGCTGCCAGTTATTTCCGCAGGAACCGGAGCTAGCAATTAATCAACAGCCCTGCTACCCTTGTACGGCATATCGACAGGACAATTTCATGACTAAAGCTCAGTTCATTGCGATTTGGATCACAGCCACGCCTATACAACGTTTCACCGCCTTTGTCGAATGGATGAACAACAGCATTGTCGGATTGCCACGCTGGGTCGATCCAACGTTTCTGCTGGTAGACGGCCCTTTCAACGGTAACTGCCCCGGCTATCAACTGCCGCTGTCCGAGTTCCAGGACGATACGCCGGACGATGCCTGCAACCTAGGATTCGCCATCATCGAACAATGCTCGAACCTGGCGCAGGCCAACGAATTCGAGGCCTATCTAGAGTCTGAAAAAGCCCGCCAGAAGCAGATCGACAAGTGGCTTGACAAGATGGCGAAGGAACAATTCAAGGATATGCTAGATGCCTATAAGGCAATGGCTAAATACTTCGCAAAGAAGTACGAAATGGAGAAAGGGTCGTAAATTTTACGGCACTCCCCAATGGCATTTAAATTATTGACAGAAAACGAAAAAGCACTGCTCAAGACATATGAGGGGCTGCGCACGAACCACGACCGCCAGGAACTCGTAGCACTGGCCGCCGAACGCGACGTGGCCTGGATCGATGAAGCTGGCAGTGTGGTCCTCTCGGCGCCGTCAATCCGAAAGTTACCGCTTCGCGAACGGGCATATATCGAGGCGTCCTTTGCCGTGCCGCGAGCCGATGCGCTTGAACGTCTTGCGAACGCCGCCGACGCAATCGAGCGGGCCAAGACCACCCTTTCAGATCTGAGGCCGATTTTCGACGGCGGTGCCCGCGATGCCTGATCAGACGCCATTCGTCGAAACCGCCACTGCCGCGCTGGTACCCGACCAATCCTATCGCGACGTGGTGAGCGGACTGATAACCCGCGCTGCCAACCATTGTCTGGCGAGCCTCTTTATCGTCGATCCTGATCCACTCAGCGATACAGACTTGGTGGTCGATGCGCTCTTGCACGACCTCGCTGGCGCGGCCTGGCGCGGCGCCGACGCCAGACTTCTGATCGGTGGCTCACGGGGCACCGCGCGCATCCGCGACGTCTGCCTGCTTGCCCGGGCGCGCGCACAAAGTCTTGGCATTCCAACAAGATTGCTGGCGGCCACCGAGCAACGCTCGGACCATGCGAAGATCGTGGTCGCAGACGATGCCGTGCTGCTCGGCTCGCATAATTGGTCGCCAGGCGCGCTGACGGGTCAAACCCAGGACAGCACTCTGATCCGGAACACGGCATTGGCCGGCTACTTCGTGACGCGGTTTGAAACTCAATGGTTAATCGCACGGGAGGAAGGTTTCGATGCGCCGGTTTGATTGGTCCGACCTCGTGACGAAAGAACTCCTCAACGAACTCCGCGAAGCGGCGGGTGATAAGTCGACGGATGCCGAATTGTTGCCGGTCATAGTGGCGGTTTTCAGAAACACGGGCGGACTGGCCATCGCTGAAAGCGAATGGAGCAAAGCGCATTGCACGTCGGCTGGTCGGCGACTGCTGGCCGAGGCCATCGGGGCGGCGCTTCGTGAAGCGGGCACCCCCAGTCTTCCCGGCGCAGATTTGCAGGAAGAAAAGATCGTCGCGAAATCCCGACTTGATGCGAATTCAGCATCTGCCCAAGCGCTTGCCGATCTTCCCGTGATCGGCCCCCAGCTTGCCGAACGCATGATTGTCGAGCGGCGGCGCGCCGGATCCTTCGAAAATCCGGCGGAGCTTGCCGCGCGTATCAGCGGCATAGGCCCTGCAGGCGCCGACCGGCTGGCCGGGCTTCTATCATTTCACGCAGTCGGTGATCGACCAACAGACTTGGCGAAGCTCGTTTTTACCTATCTCCATGGCGATGATTTACTGGTCGGCCTTGAGCGCCTTGCCGTATCGTCTGCCGGGAACCCCCATCCGGCCAGTCGCCACGGCAGAAGCCGCCCCGAACTTGAGCCCGGGGAATTCCCGTTTCCCGAAACAGAAAAAACCGGCAAAATCGAGCTTTTGGAAGATGAAGCCTATTATCCGCGTCTTTTGGCGCTGCTCGACGGCGCAAAGTCCCGACTCGACATTGCCATGTTCTACATGTCCTTTGGGGGCGAAGACCATCCGAATACAAAGGTGGTGAAGGCACTTGGTGCCGCGATGGCGCGTGGTGTTACAATCCGTGTACTGCTCGATCAGGATCAGCCCGATGACCCCTATGGATCTGCCGTTATCAATTCCGGCGCGATAAAAGCATTGACCGATCTAGACATCGAAGTCCGCCAGGATCCAACAGAGAACCTGCTTCATTCGAAGTGCATCGCGGTCGACGAAACGCTTCTGTTGATCGGCTCGCACAACTGGACCCGTGCCTCGTTCGAGACATACCACGACGTGTCGGTTCTAATCGAAGCTCCGGGCCTCGCGGCGGCCTGGCATAGCCGATTCGACATGCTTTGGTCCCGTTAGGGTTACGCCGCGCAAGCCTTCCCTGGTATCGTCTGCTCGCTTTGCTAGTAAAGTGTATTTTTTAGCGGTTTATGGCTTCCGGCTCGCCCGGCGATCAGACCCTCCCTCCCACCGCAGCGAACCGTTATCATGTTCTGTTCGTTCCATAGCCAACCGGGCGTGAAGATATGAACACTCACCGACAGATCCACCCAGCATACCGTATTCACTTCTTCCTTCTTTTTCTTTTTTTTGGATAACCAGATTCTCAGTCTCTGAGCCAAAGGGATCAGCACACGCGATATTGTCAATGCCTTTCGGAGACAGACTTGAGCCCCCTCAGCACTGGCTGCCCGACAACACCATCAAAAGCAGCTACGAAAATAGACTCGTGCAAAAGCTTCTTAATAAACATAAATAACTAACATAAAGTAATACCCTGAATCGCCGTTATCTTGCACATGCCCCTAATGACAATACTAACCACCCAACAGTGACCATGGAAAATACCCAGAAAAACACAGTAGACCATGAAGTTGAATTTTTTCGCAGATTATGCAGTGAACTCTGCGAGGGCGATGTGAACCTGCCAACACTGCCCGATATCGCACTACGTATTAAAAAGGTACTCAGTGATCCCGACTGCTCAACCGACAAGGCCTGCCGCGTGATCAGCGCCGAACCTGTGGTGACTGCCAGCCTGATCAAGCTAGCCAACTCAGCAGCCTTTGCGCCCAACGGCCAACCGGTCACTACGCTCAAATCCGCCATCACCCGCGTGGGATATGATATTGCACGCAACACTGCCGTTTCGATCGCAATCAAAAACACTTTTAACCCCAGCAAGGCTAAAAACTTACAGTTACATTTAAAACGGCTCTGGAAACATAGCCTGACAGTGGCTGCGATCGCCTACGTACTACCCAATAAACCAAAGCATATCAGCCCAGACGAAGCGATGCTCGCAGGGCTAGTGCATGACATTGGAAAGTTCTATATGCTCATGCGAGCGGATAGCAATCCAACACTCTTCGAAAACAAAGCGATGCTGGATGAACTCACCACACTGTGGCATGCCGGCATCGGCAAGGTCATTCTTGAAACGTGGGGATTTACTGAAGAGATTATTCATGCCACCGATGAACATGAGATCATCGATGAAAAATCGCATAGAGCAGCCAATTTAACCGACGTGGTGATCGCCTCTAACCTGCTATCACACATCGGCAAAGCATCACCCTATAATGGCATCGACTATTCAACCCTGCCGTCATTCCAACGCTTGCGGCTTGATGCTGAACATATTGCAAAAATTATGACGCAATCCAAGGTGCAGATTAATTCAATGATCCAGGCACTCAGTTAATGAGGCCTTTGCACGAGTCTATTTCCGTTCCAACTGCGTTATAAATGATCTCAAATACTCATTTACTTGGTGTAAACTCCATTTTTCGACCATTTATGCCTGGCTGGAACAAAAACTAGTTCTCGTGCAAAGGTCTCTTAATATCAATGAATGCTCGCGAAACGTCTCCTTCGCAATAAAAGCAACATCAACAGGCTCAACCAGCCAATCGAATTTGCACCACCTCCATCTACCCACGGCACTGCTGGCGCTGTTACAGTCACAAAGATATCTTGAGTATCAGTGAGTTTACCCGCACCACTATCTTCTACCTTGACACGCACGTGATAGACATTATCACCATTGCTATCGGTCGGCGCAGAAAAATCAGGGGCCTCAATGAATGTCAGAACCCCTGATTCATTATCCAGCGCAAATTTGTCCTCGTCATCACTACCAACAATCCCATATTGCAACACCGTACCATCTTCATCCGTCGCCACTACCGTCGTTACTGCCGTTTCACCACCAGCCACACTCACATCCAGTGTATCCCCTCCCTTAATCACTGGCGGGGTATTAATTTCGACCTTCACCTCACTCAAAACAGGTGTCCTGACTGGCGACAATGAGTGTAATTCCGCCTTCCAGCGCAGATCGCTTCCAACCTCAGGAATAGCAAAACGCTTATCAGAAGCCACCTGATACCACTTCTCACCACCATTATTAGAAAGATAATAATTAATCCATGTATTCCCCAGGGTGACAGCACTTACCGTTGTCGTCGCCGATAAGAAAACACCACGGAAATTCGTTTCTGTGGTATTGATTTTCTCCGAGACCACACGCCCAAGATGGGTTTGGTAGAGCACGTTTTTATAAACCTTATTTGTCACCCCATACTCAGCAGCCACCAGATCAACATCCGTATTATCATCCTCCAGGCCGTCTAAATCTCCCATCACAAGCGCACGTGTCGCAGCAACACTGCCAGGGTCTAACGGCGCGCCAACCACACTGAACACCCCTAGACCATCATTCAAATAACGCATACTGGGGGAACCATCATTTCCTGCTAGCAGATCAAGATCATCATCGCCGTCGACATCAGTCAGCAGTACACTTGTCGTCACGTCAGTTTCTGAACCCAGAGGCGTACCGCCAGGGAAATAATCAGCAGTACCAGTGTTTAGGTAAAGCTTATTGGTCTCACCACTATTTCCGAAAACCAGATCAGACCCATTAACACTGTCCACATCACCATGCGCAATGCTGCGCGTATCATCCGTGTCGGCCCCGATATCAGTTGCCGAGGTAGCGACTGAAAATTCACCGAGATGGCGATATAATCTGTTCTCCTGCCCGCTATTGCCAACCACCAGATCAAGTAAATCAGCCCCATCCACATCAACTAAGGCGATACTGGTTGTATCATCAGTTTCAATGCCAATACTGATGCCTGCAGCAGGAAAAGCGCCCTCCGCATTTACATAAAATTTATTAACCTGCCGCCAATTACCAACCACCACATCCAGATCGCTATCACCATCTACATCGCTTAATGCAATACTGGTAGTGGCGTCATTCTCCAGATCATCTAACAAATCAGTTGCATCGCCAATTTCAACCCCACCACCAGCAAACAGACCGGCACCATCGTTCAAATAAAGTTTATTGGGTGTTCCCCAGTTACCAACAACCAAGTCTAAAAATGTATCCGCATTCACATCACCCAGTGCAAGACTGCGAGTGATATTCGTTTCAAATCCAATATCAACACCCACCTCAGGAAAACCACCCGCACCATCATTCAAATACAGCTTATTGGTTTGCCCGGCATTGCCTGCAATCAGATCAAGAAAGGCATCACCATTAACATCACCAATCACAATCGCCATGGTGTTATCAGTCTCCGATGCGATTGCTGTCCCTGTGACCGCATAACCACCACCTTTAACTGAATTCAGGTACAACTTATTGGTTTCAGCATTGCCTCCGGTAATAATATCGATATCACCATCGCCATCAACATCGCCCAACGCAGTGCTAAAAGTCATCAATTCAGAAGCAGAGATAACCTCTCCACTACCAGGGAACTTCCCCTCACCATCATTAATATAGCGTTTAGTATGCCCAGCATTATTGCCAACAACAAGATCGATATCGCCATCATTATCACTATCCGCCAGGGAGACACTCGTCGTAACATCCGCTGCATCATCCACACCGATGGCGATATCAGAAGTATTCTGATTAAAGGTATTGGCGAGATTTAAATGCAAACGATTTGCTTCACCATCATTACCCGAGATAAAATCAATAGCACCATCGCCATCAAGGTCACCGGCAGCAAGGCTGTTCGTTAGCTTGCTCTCCACGCCAATTATGCTGGTATTCGCAGAAAAATCGCCCGACCCGTCATTTATATAGAGTGTATTAGCAACCCCAGTACTGTAGTTTGCAATGGCCAGATCCAGATCACCATCACCATCCACATCAAGCAGAATCGTGTCGGTCGTCACATTCCCAATAATCCCAAGCGATGTACCACTGCTAGTAAACAAACCATCACTATTATTAAGATAGAGCTTATTAGTCTGGTCAAGGGCGTCCGACCCAGTGACTAAGTCGAGGTCGCCATCACCATCCACGTCACCAAGGCTAACGCTGGTAGTCGCATCAGACTCTGAACCAATAGCAGTACCATTGAAAGGAAAAATGCCACTGCCATTATTCAGATAAAGCCGATTAACCCCGCCATAATTGCCCATCACAATATCCAGCGCACCATCGCCATTCACATCACCCAACACAACACTGCGTGTCGCATTATCATCTAATAATGTTTGATGGAGGGTAAAACCAGCCGCGCCATCATTTAAATAAATCACACTCGAAACACCGTTATTCCCGGCAACCACATCAAGATCACCATCGCCATCCAGGTCACCCAGCGCAACACTGCGCGTGTCATCTGTCAGATCATCAATATCTAACTCATTACCAGTGCCCGCTGACTCAGCCGCACGCCATGCCAAAAAGAGCGCCTGCTCTTCTGTAGACCAGTTAGCATTAGTCAATGCGCTGTTGCGCGAAGCGGTATCAGCAAAATCCTCAGTAAATGGCATACCGGCCTCGACCGCATATACCCCGACAGAGGAGACCATCAGCACCAAAGAGGCACCGATTCGAAGGAGATGTGTGTTACAACGCATACAACAGACCTTTAAAAACCATTAAAGAAACCCATAAAACAGCTGCATTACCGATTTACCGGTTAAAATACAGCAACTACCCATTATAGCTGCTGTTTCAGATGAAAACTAAAGTTACTTACTGCTATTTTCAGTCGTATTTACAAGTACATAACCGGAAACAGACAGCGATAGACCAGAATGGCATCCGATCATCAGAGGAAAGGGTTTTAGATTAAAGCAGGAGCCATCGGTTTCAACATAAAAATAACTGTCCGATGAAATGAAAATGATGGATTAAACATCAATCGCCAGACCAGCATCCACTGCAAATCCTTTCGGCACACTCCAGTTTGGCTGCACGCTTAAATCCATTTAAAATCCAGGGCTCCATACGCCCTCACTATCCTTCTCGATACTAGCGGTTACCATACCACTGCGCAGCCCCGGTACGGCATCGCTCAAACCAACGGTCGCACCAAGTGAAAAACCATCAACAACGGAGTGGCTAAATTCAAGTGAACCACTTTTCAGTCAGGGGTAATGAAAACTCACATCACCATCACCACTAAGCACATCATGCGCCCTGTTAACATTAAGCAAGCCACTATCAATGCCTGATATCAGGCCACTCTCGAAACCAACACTACCTCCAATCAGCAACCAGCCGCAAAGCAGGGGGTATGATGAAAGCCCCCATGCGAATATTTACTGGAAGTTTATTAGAAATTTATACGAATGTTTTGTGTCTGCTAGCTTGAATTAATGTCTTATATTATTTTTGATATGTATAATTTCAGTATTCATATAGGCATGTTTTTAAACTATGTACTAGTTTGGAAATGTGATCATTATTGACAAACTCACGTAATATCACGTATGCATGCGAGGTGAATATGGATTGGCATAATTTTAGATTAACTACACGTTTGCAGTTTTCTGGGGAGGTAATAGAAGCCCTGTATTCCAGCATAGCTGAGATCGATGCTGTTAAAAATACCTTTCGGCTAACACATGCATTGTTACCGCAAACGATTGAACGTTTAACACAGTCCGTTATCGTTACATCCACCGGCGCATCAAACCGGGTTGAGGGCAACAAGCTCAGTGATGATGAAGTTGAAGCGCTTTATAAGTCCATACGTATTCAGGGCACCTCTATTAATTCATGAACGGGCAGCTTAAATTCCAAATCCGCACCATCAGCGTTGTCAATTTTGGTAATAGTCCCGCTTTACCTGCTATTGACGCCTTGATGTAACAAATTTTGAATTCAATCTGCTACGCCCAGAATTAATAGAGGTGCCCTGTAGAAGATATGACCAAGAAGCTGCTCGATATGAGAAAGCTGGAACGGCTTGGGCAAGGCCGTGCTACACGCTATCGTGTTATTGATTAATGGTGAAGGCATATGCAAGGAAATTATTCGCAAGCTGGATAAAGTGATTACTGCCAATTTAACTCGGTTTTGACCGCCATCCGTACCAGTTCGGCAACGGTGTGAGCCGCCATCTTTTCCATCACCCTGGCACGGTGCGACTCGATGGTTTTGCTACTGACATTGAGTTCGGCAGCGATCACTTTATTGAGCTTGCCGTCGACCACCTTGCCTAGCACTTCCCTTTCACGCGACGTCAAAGTGGCTAAACGCCTCTGTATCTGTTCAAGCTGAACGCGTTGAGCCTCTACCTCAATTTCCTGGGAGAGCGTATGCTGAATGCATTCAATCAACACTTGGTCGTTAACGGGCTTGGTGAAAAAATCCATCGCACCTGCCTTCATCGCCTTAACTGCCATAGCGACATCACCATAGCCAGTGATAAAGATGATCGGTAATCGAGCACCTCGCTCAGCCAGTTGTAGCTGCAATTCCAGGCCACTCATACCCTGCATCCGTATATCTGAGACCAGACAACCGTGACGATTGTGGTCATCGTTTTTGAAATAGGCATGCAGAAAATCCAGGGCAGAACCATAAGACTGCGCCTTGAGCCCTACCGATTCCACCAACCAACAGAGTGAATCTCTCACAGAGTCATCATCATCGACAATAAAGACAGTGGCTTGCTGGCTCACCACGCTATTCTTCCTCATTGACAGGCAAAGTAAAAGAAAATGTGGCGCCTCCGCCTTGGTTGACGCGATCAGATTCGGCCCACAAACGCCCACCATGGGCTTCAATGATGGCACGGCTAATAGAAAGCCCCATGCCTAGCCCCTCAATTTTGGTGGTAAAAAAGGGCTGAAAGATCTGCTCCCGTTGCTGCTCTGTAAGGCCATGGCCACTGTCTTTTACCGTTACCTTCACCTCTCCATCATTGATGCTGAACACCTTCACAACAACGGGTTGTTGTGCGGCGGTCGCTTCGATCGCGTTGCGCACCAAATTGACCATCACCTGCTGAATCTGAAGCTCGTCCACGAATACCGCCGGTAAATCCGCTTGCAATGCTACCTGGAGCTGCAGACCATGTGCATCCGCCTCGAACCGTTCCAGCTCAACCGCCTTGTGAACCAGATCATTCATCACTGTCCGCTGTTTCTGTAGCGCCTCTTTACGTGCGAACTGCCGGAAGCGGGCAATGATCCCGGCCGCTCGAGAGGCTTCGTCTGTTATCCGCTCCAGGACAGGAATGAGGTTCTGAAGATCGACATCTTCACCACGCATACGCCTGACACAGCCCTGCGCATAGTTGCTGATGGCAGCCAGTGGCTGATTTAACTCGTGCGCCATACCTGACATCATCTCACCCACAATGCTGAGTCGTGAAACATGTGCCAGTTCGGCATTCAGCTCGCGTGCCTGTTCTCCCGCCCGCTTGCGTTCGTCCATCTCGCGATGCAGAGACACATTGACCTGCGCCAACTCCGCAGTGCGCGCTTCCACCCGCTGCTCCAGCTCATCCCGTGCGCAGCGCAGCTCATTTTCTATTTTTTTACGTGTGCTGATATCACGAATCGCCGCCAAACTGTACACATTGTCACCTTCCTGTAAGGGACTGAGATAGATCTCGATGGCAAACTCATCGCCATCATGGTGCAGGCCATAAAATCCCATGCACTCATTTAGCGGACGAACACAAGGTGCCCTGAAATAGTCAATGATATGCGTACAGTGCCTCTGCCGGAAGCGCTCCGGCATCAACATCTCAACAGATTGAGCGATCATTTCATCGCGCTGATAACCGAACATCGCCTCGACCAGCGAATTGACCTGAACAATATTACCATCACTGTCCGTTACCACCAGGGCGTCCGGGAGTGGCGCTAACAACTTATAAAACATAGTGACAGGCTACCTTCATAAAGCGCTGCATGACGCAATTCCGAGGCAGGCAGAAAATGACAGCGTACTTTTTTTAGTGTTCATGGTTATGGCCATCATCACTCGTGGCCTCATCCATGCCGCTAAAATCCATCTCCGTATCACTCGTCTCAGCATGGCCTTTCTCTTCGCTATTACTGCTGCCGTGGCTGCCACCGTCACCATGCGAGTGGCTGTGGCCTGCACCTTCAGATTTCGGCAATGACATTACCCCCAGTCCATAGCGGTAGACCAGCTCCCCACCGTGCCAGGCAGTAGAGGTTAACACACCCCCTGCAATCACCATGCAGATAACAAAGGCTAAGCCGAGGGCTTTACCTTTACGTGCCCATATAATTGACCAGGCAGCTAACGCAAAAAATAGCGCCATCGCGACAATGGCCCAATTACGGTGCTCGGTCATCGCCAAGTGTGATGGCGTGTCATGGGCAACGGTATTGTAGGCATGCAGCCCGGCAATTCCCGTGATGATTGTGATACCGGCACCGAACCACAGTGTCCAGCGGGCAACGGTTAGCCACTGCTCCTTTAAGGGGGATTTAACAAAAGGTGTCACCACAAAAAGCCCTACTGAGAGGGTCAGCAACGCGACAGTGAAGTGAACAAAAATGGGATGAAAATTAGGAATAATTTCAGGCATTGGTTGGAATGCTCCTTATTGGGTAACTACTCAGCGAGTAGTCAAAATTAACAGTGACTGCTCAGATCGCCCATGAAATCCACCAGTTTCTTTATGCCCCCGGGTGCAAGGCGAAAAATGTGAGTTTACACGTGTAAATGATCATTTTTTAACGCTGAACGGGTGGATTTCATGGGTTAGCTGAGTAGTTATCTTATTGGTTGATTAAATTTCCTCTATGCTCGCTAACGAAAGTAGATCTTGCAGTGTTCCACTGAAGGACATTCCAGTAACCAGCTTAGTAACCAGCTTCATGCCACACACCAGACAACTGTCATTAAACTGCACATCACGTACCTCCTCTTTCTCTCTCTGCTGGACAGTGGGGCAATCGAGAAAACCCCTGCGGTTTACTCCCAGCCCAGCGGTGAAGAGTCACGATCAAGCGCGTCGTAGAGCGCTGCCAGCATGGCAAACACTTTCGCTGAGCGACGCCACAAACGAGCAAGTTCTAGAATTGCCCCGGACTTGCTCTTCTGATTCCAGAAAAATAGCGTCACGTACACAGGGGGATTTATATTCTTCAGGGGTGTTAATTGTTGACATCATCTCTCCTCCTGATATCAAGAATAGCAAGCAATCTCTGACTATCAGGTGACATCCACATTACAATTTTGTAATGCATTATTTTGAAGAAAAAGAAAAA